>JBDTOB010000514.1:0-2907 GCA_039933435.1 Acidobacteriota bacterium
TTCCAGACCTGCCCGAGCGCCGGCAGGACCGCGGCGTCCCCTTCGTAGAGCGTGTCGTAGGCCTCGGCGCAGAGACGCTGCAGGCGGTCCGCGTTGCCGAGCACCGTCCGCGCCGCGTCGAGCTCTTCGTCTTCGCCGGGCTTGGGGTCGGCGCGGTCGATTTCGCCGAGCTGGAACTGCAGGAACTCGGCGCGCGCGGCCTTCTCGCGCTCGCCGGTCAGCAGGCGGTCGCGCTCGCTGCGGAGGGCGGCCCAGCGGCCGAAGGCCGCGGCGACCTGGGCGCGCTCGGGCGTCGCTCCCGCGAATTCGTCGAGCAGGTCCAGATGTGAGGCCGGATCGAGCAGGACCTGATGTTCATGCTGGCCGTGGAGGTCGACGAGGCCGCCGCACAGATCCCGCAGCGCGCCGCTGGTCGTCAGCGCGCCGTCCACCATCGCCCGGCTGCGCCCCTGCGCCGAAATCTCGCGGCGAACGATGAGCTCGGCGCCGGCGGGGGTCTCGAAGATGGCTTCGACCGCGGCGGTGTCCTCCCCCGTACGGACGAGGTCGGCCGAGGCCCGGCCGCCGACCAGCAGGCCGACGGCGCCGACGAGGATCGACTTGCCGGCGCCGGTCTCGCCGGTCAGGACGGTGAGGCCTGGCTCGAACTCGAGCTCGAGACGGTCGATGACCGCCAGGTGACGGATGGACAGGAATCGCAGCACGGCAGTTGGGTATCGTTGAGCGGGAGCCGAGTTTGGCCCCGAAGTACCATCGTATCAGATATTTGACAGCATACGAGGGGTCGTGTTAGTGTTGCCTGCACAAGCGCTGTCCCAGCGGCGCCCTATTCTACGTTGCGGAGGACTGTTTGCACACGCTTGGATACTACGCCCTTGCGCTGTCCGCGCAGGGCGCGGAGCCGGCGGCTGGGGCCGGCGAAGTCAACACCGACATCGTCTACCTCGTCACCCACGGCGGCCTCGTCCCCCAGATTGTCCTGCTGATCCTGCTGATTTTTTCGGCCGTGTCGTGGGGCATCGTCCTGACGAAGTTCTGGCAGTTCGGCCGTTCGACCCGCCAGTCCTCCACCTTCATCGAAATCTTCCGCAAGAGCAGCAAGTTCTCCGAGGTGCAGGCGGTGTGCCGCACGCTGGGCGAGAGCCCGCTGGTCGGGCTGTTCCAGTCGGGCTACACCGAGCTCAACGCGCAGCTGCGCGCCGGCGGCCATGCCGAGGCGGGCAAGCCGTCGCCGACCGGCGGACGTCCAACCCTCAAGAGTCTGGACGCCGTCGACCGGGCGTTGCTTCGCGCCACCACGGTGGAGATGACCAAGCTGGAGCGGCGCCTGCCCTTCCTGGCGACGACCGCGAGCATCACCCCGTTCATCGGACTGTTCGGCACGGTGTGGGGGATCATGAGCTCGTTCCAGCGGATTGGCGCGCAGGGATCGTCGAGCCTGGCGGCGGTCGGCCCCGGCATCGCCGAGGCGCTCGTCGCGACTGCCGCCGGGCTGTTCGCGGCCATTCCCGCCGTCTATTTCTACAACCACTTCACGAACCGCGTGAAGCACTTCAGCGGCGACATGGACGACTTCGCGCTCGAGTTCCTGAACATCTCGGAGCGGAACTTCACCTAGACCGGCGCGGCGGAAAGCGGCCGAGAACGATGCCACAAGTACAGCAGAACGCCCATGCAGGGGGACGCGGCCGGCGCGGGCGCGGCGCCCGCGTCTCCAGCTCGCTCTCGGAAATCAACGTCGTCCCGCTCGTCGACGTGATGCTGGTGCTGCTCATCATCTTCATGGTGACGGCGCCGATGATGCAGCAGGGGCTGCAGGTGGCGCTGCCGCAGTCGCGGCGCTCGACGCCGGTGACGGCGGCGCCGGTCTACGTCACCGTCCCGGCCGACTTCGCGCGGACGCGGCAGGTGCACCTCGACAAGGACGTCATCAGCATCGACTTCCTGCAGGAGCGGGTGCGGCAGGCGATCCTGACGCGCGACGACAAGTCGGTCTTCATCCGCGCCGACGCCGCCGCCACGGTGCAGGACCTGGCGACCGTGATGGACAAGTTGAAGGAAGGCGGCGTCGAAAAAGTCGGCTGGATGACGAAGCCGGCGGGACGGTAGGGATTGCGCGAAGCGGTCAGCGATGTGCTTGCGGAGCGGTCGGGCGGCGCGGACGGCGTCGGCCGCACCATCCTGCTGTCGCTGGCGGCACACGCGGTCCTGCTCGGGGCGCTGGTGCTGATGCCGGCGAGCTGGCGTTCCCCCTCGATGCCGGCGGACGTGACGCCGATGATGATCTCTCTGCAGGGGGGCACCGGGCCGGACGCCGGTGGCATCACGCCGATTGCCGGGCGCGCGGTGCAGGTCCAGGCGCCGCCCGAGGCGAAGCCGCGTGTCGATATCCTGCCGGCACCGAAGATCCCGGAGATGATCGCGCCGGCGCCGGTCGCGCCGCCGCTCCCGAAGGTGCCGCCCAAGCCGGTCGAGAAGCCTGCCGACAAGTCGTCGTCGCGCAAGCCGACGAGCGGGCCGGAGGTCAAGGCCGGGGATGCCAGGGCCGATACCGGCGGCGCCCCCATTCCCTTCGGCGGGCTGACGCGGCCGTCGGGAGGCGGCTCGTCCAACTCGGACGCCTTCACTGACTATGCGAACTTCTGCTGTCCGGCGTACCTGTCGCAGATGACCGACATGATCAAGCGCAACTGGACGCAGAATCAGGGAGCGGCCGGGAGCGTGCAGGTCAAGTTCACGATTGCCCGCGACGGCCGGCTGTCGAATATCCAGGTGGAAAAGCCCAGCAACATCTCGCTGCTCGATCTCGAATCGCAGCGTGCCATCCTCAAGACCGCGCAGCTGCCGCCGCTGCCGCGCGAGTTCACGGAGAGCACGCTCACCGTTCACCTCGTGTTCGAATATCAC
>JBDTOB010000515.1:0-2907 GCA_039933435.1 Acidobacteriota bacterium
GAGCGCGGAGCGGCCGATGAAGCCGCCAATCTCTTTCAGGCTGTGGTGCGCCTGACGATCGTGCCCGTGGGGATGCGGATGATCGTGCGTGTGCGGATGTGTGTGGGCGTGCTCGTGCCCGGCGTCGTGGGAGTGGGAGTGGGTATGCTCAGCCCCGTGCTCGTGCTCATGCTCATGCGGGTGGGCGTGCGCGTGCGCATGCTCGTGCGCCGCGTCGTGGCCGTGCGGGTGGTCGTGCGCCGCCGCCGGCTGGCGCGCCTCGTCCGCGAGGGCGCGGAACTTGGTCGCCGACACCCCCGCCCGCAGCACGCGGTCGGCGGTGATGCCGCCGTACTCGATCGCCAGGCTGCCGAGCGCGGCGCGCAGCCCTTCGAACGGCAGGCCCAGGTCGAGCAGGGCGCCCAGCACCATGTCGCCCGAGGCGCCCGAGAAACAGTCGAAGTGCAGCGTCTTCGCCAACTAGATCGATCCCTTTTCCCTGAAACTGAAATACTGCACATCGGCGAGGATCAGATGGTCGATGACCTCGATCCCCATCAGGCCCCCGGCGGCCACCAGCCGTCTCGTCAGCGCCACGTCGTCCGGGCTCGGCTTCGGATCCCCTGACGGATGGTTGTGGAACAGTACCAGCGCCGCGGCCCCCGCCGCCGCCGCCGCGCCGAAGACCTCGCGTGGATGCACGATGCTGGAATCGAGCGTTCCCACCGACAGCACGAGGGTGCGCAGCACGCGGTGCCGGGTGTCGAGCAGCACCACCCCGAACTGCTCCACCGGACGGTTGCCGTACTGCGGGAGCAGGAATTCCGCGGCCGATCGCGGGCTGACGATCTGGAACCGCTCGGCCGCCGCCCGCGTCAGCGTCCGTCGCCCCAGCTCGACCGCTGCCAGGATCCGGGCGCCGCGCGCCGCGCCGATGCCCGCAATCCCGCGCAGCTCGTCGTCGCGGGCGCGGACCAGGCCGTGCACTCCGCCTGCCGCGGCCAGCACCGCGTTGGCGATATCCAGCGCGCTCGCGCGCGGCCGGCCGTGCCCGAGCACCAGCGCCAGCAGCTCGTTGTCGCCAAGCCCGGCCGCGCCGAGACGCTGCAGCTTCTCACGCGGACGATCGTGCGGCGCCAGCGTCTTCATCGTACACCATACCCTGCTATACTTCTGCTCGATGCGTCGTCTGTCCGCCGTGCTCCTGGTGCTCCTGCTCGCCGCCGGCTGCTCGGAACCCCCCAACAAGGAAATCAACCGCGCCCAGGGCGCCGTCGACGCCGCACGCGCGGCCGGCGCGGAACAGTACGCCACCGAGGCCTTCACCGCCGCGACCTCGGCGCTGCAGCAGTCTCGCGAGGCGGTTGACCAGCGCGACTACCGCCTGGCGCTGTCGCGCGCCATCGACGCCTACGAGCGCGCGCAGGATGCCGCGAAGCTGGCGGCCGATGGCAAGGCCAAAGCCCGCAGCGACGCGGAGAGCGCGGTCAGTACGGTCAACGCGGCCGCGCTCGGCCTCGACGCCCGCCTCAAGGCCGCCGAGGCGGCGCGTGTGCCGGCCAGGGCGCTCACCGGGCCGAAGCGCAGCGCGAAGGAGGCCGCTGCGACGCTGCAAAAAGCGCGCGCCAGCATCGCCGCCGGTACGTATCTGGAGGCGATCGCCGAGGTGAAGGGGCTGGATGCGCGGATTCGCGCGGCAATCGAGGAAGTCGGGGCGGCGGCCGCCGCCCACAACCCGCGGCGGCCAGCCGCGGGGCGTTGACCGGGATCGCAGCCCTCGCCATCCGCCGGCGGCACGCGATGCGCAGAAACTGACGACGGCGCTACCGCGGCGGCAGCCACGCGGCTTCGGCGATGAGCTCGGCCCAGCCGCTCAGGAAGATGCCTTCGTCCGTCCACTCGACGCGCTGGGCGCCGCCCGGTGAGACCACCTGCACGTCCCGCCCCGCGCCGCCGTAGCGAATCGCCGCCACCGCCGCCGCGCACGCGCCGGTGCCGGACGCTTCGGTCGGGCCGACCCCCCGTTCCCAGATGAGGATGCGGACCCGGTCCGGCGCTTCGACGTGCGCCAGCTCGACATTCGTGCCCTCCGGAAAGCGCGCATGCACGGCGAGCCTTGCTCCCAGCACCCGCAGCCGCTCCGCGGTGACGTCCCCGAGCACGACGCATTGCGGGTTCCCCACCCGGAGCGTCACCACCTCGATGCTGGCGCCGTGGACGTCGATCCGTTCGAGCGCGATCTGCTCCGGATGGCCCATCGCGGCCCGGAAGGTGAAACGGTGGCCGGCGCGGTCGAGCAGTTCCAGGCGCTTGACGCCAGCCTCGGTGCCGATCTCGATCACTCCGTCCGCCCCGGGCACGAGGCCGCGCTCGTGCGCGATCCAGGCGCCAAGGCACCGCACCCCGTTTCCCGATACCTCCGAGCGGCTGCCGTCGGCGTTGAGGAGCCGCATCGCGGCGCCGGCGCCGGTCGGCGTGTAGATCATCAGCCCGTCGGCGCCGATGCCGCGGTGCCGATCGCAGATGGCCCGCGCCAGCGCCGGACGGTCGGCCACTGTCGCCACATCCGCCTCGCGCACGAGGACGAAGTCGTTGCCGAAAGCATGGCTCTTGACGAGCGGCAGCGGGGTCATTTGCGGCAGAACGCCAGCAGGTGCCAGCCGAAGCGGCGCACCAGCGCACGCGGCAGGGCGTTGAACGTCCCGACGAAGAAGGTGTTGAACACCGTCCCCTTCCACCCCCCGTGCAGCCGGGACCTGACCGGGAAGCGCTCCTCGACGATGCGGACGCCGCGGAAGTCCTCGAGCAACGCGCGAAACTCGCCGGCGCTGTACTTGAGCAGGACCGGCGCGTCTTCGTGCTCGAGCGGCACCTTCATCAGCTTCGACAGCGCGTTCAGCCAGGAGATGCGGTTGTAGACCTGGAAGA
>JBDTOB010000516.1:0-2902 GCA_039933435.1 Acidobacteriota bacterium
AGATCGAGACGCCGATGCTGGCGAAGTCGACCCCGGAAGGAGCCCGCGACTACCTCGTCCCGAGTCGCGTCCATCCCGGAGAGTTCTACGCGCTGCCGCAGTCGCCGCAGATCTTCAAGCAGATCCTGATGATTGCCGGGATGGATCGCTACTTCCAGATCGCGCGCTGCTTCCGCGACGAGGACCTGCGCGCCGATCGCCAGCCCGAGTTCACCCAGGTCGATCTCGAGATGTCGTTCGCCACCGAGGACCTGATCTTCTCGACGCTCGAGCCGTTGATGGGGCGCCTGATGGCGCTCATCGGCCGCGACGCCCCGGCCCCCTTCCTGCGGCTGCCCTACGCTGACGCCATCGCCCGCTACGGCTCCGACAAGCCGGATCTCCGCTGCGGCATGGAGATCGCCAATCTCTCCGCGGCGTTCGCCGAGTCGCCGTTTGCCGTCTTCCGCGAGGTCGTGGCCGCGGGCGGCGAGGTGCGGGGCTTCGCGGTGCCGGGCGCGGCGCGCTACTCGCGGCGGGAACTGGACGAGGTCGTGGCCCAGGCCAAGCAGCTTGGCGCCGACGGCCTGGTCTGGGCGCGGCGCGGCGAGGGGGGCCTCCAGAGCTCGGCGCTCAAGGCGGCGGGGGAGCCGGCGATCCAGCGGGCGCTGGAGCTGGCGTCCGCCGGCCCGGCCGACCTGGTGCTGATCGCCGCCGGACCGCACCTCGCCACCTCGAAGCTGCTCGGCCAGCTCCGCCTGCAGATGGCGAAGAAGGAGGGGCTGCTCGACCCCGACCGGTTCGCCTTCCTCTGGGTGGTCGATTTTCCGATGTTCGACTGGGTCGATGAGGAGGGGCGCTTCGAGTTCATGCACCACCCTTTCACCGCGCCGCTCGAGAGCGATCGCCACCTGCTCGAGACCGACCAGGGGCGGGCCCGCGCCCGGGCCTACGATCTGGTGCTCAACGGCAGCGAGATCGGCGGCGGCAGCATCCGGATTCACGATCAGGCGCTGCAGCGGCTGGTGTTCAAGCTGCTCGGCATTTCCGACGACGAGGCGCGGCTGCGCTTCGGCTTTTTCGTCGATGCGCTGGAGTACGGCACCCCGCCCCACGGCGGCATCGCGCTCGGGCTCGACCGGATTGTCGCGCTCCTGTGCGGCGAGCCGTCGATCCGCGACGTCATCGCCTTCCCCAAGACCGCGCAGGCGGTGGATCTGATGGCCGGGGCGCCGTCGACGGTCAGCGATCGGCAGCTGCGCGAGCTCAAGCTCAAGTAGCCGGTGCCGGCCGGGGTCCGGCGGGCGACTGGTGCTAGAATTAGTTGCGTATCCGCGGTTTGCAAAGGAGCTCCCCATCCCGCCTGCCACTGTCATGCGCAAGGTCCCGGTTCCCGACGAGGGGGCCGAGTCGCTCTACGGCACTCACGACGAAAACCTGAAGCAGCTCGAGGCGCAGTTCGCGGTACGGATCCGCACCAACGGGCGCGAGCTGATTGTCGAGGGGGAGGCCGGCGACGTCGCCCGGACCGAGCGGGTGCTGGAGCAGCTCTCCGGGCTCATCCGCAGCGGCTACAAGCTGGCCAAGGGCGACGTCAAGACCGCCTCCCAGCTGGTCGCGCAGGACGAGCACGTCGCGCTGGCGGACTACTTCCTGCGCGGCGCCGCGCGGACCTCCGGCCGCAAGCAGGTGATGCCCAAGAGCGTCAACCAGCGCCGCTACCTCGACGCCATCGAGCAGCACGACATCGTCTTCGGCATCGGTCCCGCCGGCACCGGGAAGACCTACCTGGCGATGGCCCAGGCGGTCGCCTACCTGCTGGCCAAAAAGGTCAGCCGGATCATTCTCGCGCGTCCGGCGGTCGAGGCCGGCGAGAAGCTCGGGTTCCTGCCGGGCGATCTCCAGGAGAAGGTCAACCCCTACCTCCGGCCGCTCTACGACGCGCTCTACGACATGATGGAGATCGAGCGCGCCGACCGGCTGCTCGAGCGCGGCACCATCGAGGTCGCGCCGATCGCCTTCATGCGCGGCCGCACGCTCAACGATGCCTTCGTCATTCTCGACGAGGCGCAGAACACCACCTCGGAACAGATGAAGATGTTCCTGACCCGGCTCGGGTTCGGGTCGAAGGCGGTGATCACCGGCGACATCACCCAGATCGACCTGCCGACGGCTCGGGCCTCCGGCCTCGTCGAGGCCATGAAGATCGTCGGCAACGTCGAGGGCATCTCCTTCGTGCACTTCGATGACAAGGACGTTGTCCGCCATCCGCTCGTCCAGCAGATCGTCAAGGCCTACGAAGCCTACGGTGGGGCCCGGCCGTAATCGCCGGCCCCGGCGACAGGGGGGCAGGCTGGCGGTCTCGGTCTCGGACGGTCGCGGCCGCGCCGTCGCGGACGGCGGTCTTGGCCGCTGGCTGGGCGGCGTCGCCCCCGCCCGCGCCCGTGGCGAGGTCGCGATCGCGCTGGTCGGCGACGCGCGCATGCGCCGCCTCAATCGCGACTACCGCGGCACCGACGCGGTGACCGACGTGCTGTCGTTCCCCGCCACCTCGCCGCCGCTTCCGGCCGCGGCCGCCGGTCCGGGCGACATCGTCATCGCCACCGGCGTGGCGCGGCGCCAGGCGCGCGCCGCCGGGCACTCCTACCAGACCGAGCTGCGGGTGCTGGCGCTCCACGGCCTGCTGCACCTGCTCGGCTTCGACCATCACGCCGCCGGCGACCAGGGGCGCATGGCCCGGCTCGAAACCCGGCTGCGCCGCCACGGCGGCCTCGTCGCCGGCCTGATCGAGCGGGAACGGGCATGAGCCCGCTGCTGCTGTTCCTGCTGGCCGTCACCGCGGTCTACGTCGGCACCATCGAGACCGCCTTCAGCGCGCTGATGCGGCTGTCGCTGCGGCTGATGGCCGAGCGCGGCGGCCGCG
>JBDTOB010000517.1:0-2902 GCA_039933435.1 Acidobacteriota bacterium
TCCCGCGGTCGCGCTGGCCGCCGATCTCGGCGTCAGCGCGCTGCAGCGGTTTCTGACGCGGGCCGGACTGTCCACCTTCGATCGGTCGCCTTCCTACTATGGTCTCGGCCTGACCCTCGGCAACGCCGAGGTGCGCCTCGACGAGCTGGTTGCCGCCTATGCCGCGTTTGCCCGCGGCGGAGTGTGGCGGCGGCCGACGGCCGTCCGGACGCCGGACGCCGATCGCGGCGGGCGACCCGCTCGGCCGGACGAGCGGGTCCTGGTCTCGCCGCGAACGGCTTTCCTGGTTACCGACATCCTGAGCGATCCCGACGCGCGCGCCTACGCATTCGGCCGCGGCAGCTATCTCGACTTCCCGTTTGCCGTCGCGGTCAAGACCGGAACATCGCAGGCTTACCACGACAACTGGACGCTCGGCTACACCCGTGAGGTGACTGTCGGGGTGTGGGTCGGGAACTTCGACCGCTCGCCGCTCAGGAACTCCTCCGGAGTGACAGGCGCGGGCCCGATCTTCCACGCTGTCATGCTGGCGGCGACAGCGGGCCGGGAGTCGGCCAACGCCGATCGCATCCTGACCCCGCCCGACGAGCTCGAGGAGGTGACCATCTGCACCCTGTCGGGCATGCGCGCCAACCCCTGGTGTCCTTCGCGAGCCAGGGAGTGGGCGACCGCCGGAGCCGAAGCGCTGCCGTGCGCCTGGCACCATCAGTCGGACCACGGCTTGCTGACCATCTACCCGCCGGAATACCGCGCCTGGGAGGTGGCCACGGGACTTGCCGCACCGGCGGCTGTCGCAGCAGCGGCTCGGTCGGGCACGGCCGGGACGACCGCCGCCAGGGTGGCGCTGGCGATCGCCAACCCGCCAGCGGGCGCGGTCTACAGCGTCGATCCGACACTCCGGCGCGAGTTCCAGGCCCTGCCGCTGCGCGCCGTGACGGCACAGCCGACCGAGATCACCTGGCTGGTGGACGGGACGTCAGTCGGCCGCGCGGCGTCCGACCAGTCGCTCGCCTGGCCGCTGGCGGTCGGCACCCACGACATCGAAGTCCGCGACCGGGCCGGACGCCGGGCGCGAACCTCGGTCGTGGTCAAGTAGTCGAGGGCGGTCCGCTCTGCTCTGGCAGGGCAACCCTGGCAAGCTGATCGACGCTGCCAATGCAGCGCGGGTCACGCTCTGCACCAGCGCGCCGCTTCTCGCCGAGCTGCGCGACGTGCTCCATCGCGACAAGTTTGCTCGTCCCATGCACGCGCCTGCCCGTGCAGGCTGGAATCTACGAACCGTACATCAGTGGCGGGTTGCGCTTGCAGAGCTGCAGCGGCAGCCCCCAGGGATCGCGCAGCATCACCAGGCGCGAGCCGTCGGGCAGCGTCTGATCGTCCACCAGCGTTGCGCCGGCGCTGACCAGCGCGGCTTTCGCGCCGTCGGGATCGTCCGTGGCAAAGGCGATGTGAAACCGCAGCGGGTGCTGCGACGCGTAGTCGGGGACCGGGTCGGCCGGATTGCTGTACAGCTCGATAACGCCGCGACCGGCCGCATCGGCGATGAAGTGCGTGAAGGGCGCGGTCTCGAGGCGCCGGAGGACGCGCATACCAAGGTGCTCCACGTACCACGCAACCATGGCAACCGGGTCGGCGACATTGCAGGCGAAATGTTCGATCTTCAGCATTGATGTACAGCTCCGGCGGTGACTCGAGGTCACTCGCACCCACGCGGCATCACCGACACCTGTCGTCGCGCGCGAGAACGCCCTCGCCGGGGTCAGAGGGTTCGCGCGTCGAACGGATGTCAAAGAGACAAGGATTGTAAGGGAAGGCAGGGGTGCGGCGGTAAATCGCGCTGGGCCAGAAGGGCCTGGGCGGTGGACGGCGGGGACGGCCGGTATACTGACCGCCTGATGGACCTCCTTGCGCTGCTGCCCCACCAGCCGCCGATGCGGCTGCTCGACGAGGTCACCGACCTGCGGCCCGGGGAAAGTGCCGTCGCACGACGACTCACGAAGCCCTCCGACTTCTACGTTCAGGGGCACTTCCCGGGCGATCCGATCGTCCCCGCGGTCATCCTTGTCGAGATGGTGGCGCAGGCGGGCGGACTGGCGGCCGCCGCACCGCGTGCCGGCGAACCGCAGGTGGCAATCGCACTGCGAGTCGCAGGGCTCGGGCCGTTCAAGTTTCCAGCCGCCGCCAGGGCGGGGGATGTGCTCGAAGTCCGGGTCCGCGTCGCGGGACAGATGGGCGGGCTCTACAAAGTTGAGGGAGAGGTGACTGCCGCGGGCCGGGTGGTGGCCAGCGGAGCGGTCACACTCGCCTGGACCAGCGCATGACCACGGTCTCGAGAAAGCTCCGCCGCCTCTTCTACGACCTGCGCACCGAGGGCGCCGGGCCCGGCCGCGAAGCCGCGGCCCTCGGTGTCGGCATCCTCATCGGCTGCACGCCGTTCTACGGCTTCCACCTGCTCCTGGTATGGTCGGTCGGCTGGCTGCTGCGGCTGAACCGTCTCAAAATGTATCTGGCGGCCAACATCTCGAATCCGCTGTTCTCTCCGCTGCTGATGCTGGCGGAGCTGCAGATCGGTGCCTGGATCCGCCGCCACGAGTTGCACGATTTGACCATTGCGGCGATCAGCCACACCCACGTCTGGACCTATGCTGGCGATCTTCTGCTTGGCAGCCTGATCCTCGGCACCGTGCTCGGAACTGCGGTTGCCGCGGCGACCTGGGCGACGTCCGGCGCCAGACGCCGCCACGACCCGCTCGCACGTCTGTGGGAGCGCGCCAGCGACCCGTACCTGGATGCGGGGATCACCGCGTGGGAGTTCGCGCGCGGCAAGCTGCGCGGCGATCCGCTCTACCGCGCGACAGTTGCCGCACGGCTTCTTGACGACGGCGGGACGCTGGTAGACGTC
>JBDTOB010000518.1:0-2898 GCA_039933435.1 Acidobacteriota bacterium
CGGGCGGAAACGCGACTCATGCTACATGGAAGTCGGGCAATTTGCGGGAGTTTCCGCTTCGAATCGGCCTGATGAGGCCGACAGAAGTCACCTCTGGCGCTGAATTGTCGGCGGGTTTATCAGGCCAGAAGCCTTTGTAATCGCTGAAGGACGCATGAATCCTGTTGCGTGCCCGGAGGAAACGCCTCAAAATTCTTGCCCCGGCTGTCGGGGGTTCTTCATCACAACAGATTATGCCGTGTACGGACTGCGGCTTGCTGTCAACGAAACTGGCGCTCGAAGTACCGAGACTGTCATGACGGCAAGCTCACCGCCGCCTTCGCCCAGCGTCGACAGCGTGGTCGGCGTACGGCTGGAGCGTCGATTCCGTTCGTGCCTGCCGCGTCTGGTTCAATCCCTTTTTGGCTGTCGTATCGGATTCTTGTATTCATGAAGGTTTCCCTCCGATGATGCATCGAACGGCTTCCCCGGCTTCCCCGGCATCCCCCGCTCACAATCACTACGGTCCGGCTCGGCGGCGCTCGCGGTCTGGCTCAATCCTGCTCGCGGCGGCGGCGCTGCTGGTCGCGCAGACCAGCGGCTGGGCGCAGACGCCGCCTGGAGACGCCCTGCCGTTCGCCAAGAGCTACCTGATTACCGGCAATTATGTCGTCGGCGGCGTCGACGTCCCCGCCCATGCCGAGGGCGGCTTCGCCTCCGGGACGATTCCGATGTCCGGCGTGCCAGCGAATGCCGACATTCTCGCGGCGTTTCTCTACTGGGAAACCATCACCACCTCCTCGACGATCAAGGCGCAGGCCGATGGCGCGAAGTTCCGCGGCCAGCCGATGACAGTCGTGAAGGCGACCAGGGTGCCGGCGACCGCGGCGACCGCGGCGTGCTTCCCGTCGTCGTCGGCGACAATGACGATGTACCGCGCCGACGTGCTCAGGCTGCTGCCGCTGCAGCTGGACACCAGCGGGCGTCCGACCGGCAAGCGGCTGGTCAACGACGCCGATCTGGTGAAGAGCGGCTTCGCCGCCCATACCGTGACCCTGCCCGATGCCGGACAGTCCACCAATCACGCGCCGGTCAGCGCCGGCGCCTCGCTGTTCGTCATCTACCGGGATCCGACCCAGCCCCTCACTTCGATCGTGCTCTACGACGGCGCCTACCTGCAGGCCCCGTCGGCGACGATGGCCCAGACCATCCGCGGGTTCTTCCAGTCGTCCTCGACTCACGTCGCCAAGATGACCCACATCGGCGGCAGCGGCAAGAACAACAAGACCGATCGTCTGTATTTCAAGGGGGCGGCGAACAAGCCGGCGACGCTCATCGGCGGCGACAAGTTCGTCAACGAGGATCAGGCCGGCAATTCCGATCGCGGTTGGTCGAACCCCACGTTCGATGTCACCTCGATGATGCCCGGCAGCGACGCCGGCAGCGGCTACGGCGAAGAGGTCGCGACCACGGTCGATCACAAGAACAACAGCCCTTACGACTGCCTGTCGTGGGCGGCAATTGCCTTCAGTACCACCGTCCAGGACACGGATGGCGACGGCCTCACCGACAAGATGGAAGACGTCAGCGGCCTGAAGAAGCCGAGCGGCGAGCCGCTTCCGGATTTGCGCGCGATGGGCGCCAGCTCCCGGCACAGAGACCTCTTCGTTGAGGTCGGGGCGATGACCGCCGACCCGGGAACGTCGTACGGCTCCATCGCTCACCCGGTCAGAGCCGACGCCTCGGTCGTGACCGACAACGCCGGGCACAGCCACCTGCCGAAGCCGGACGTCCTGCGGATGGTCGGGGAGGCCTACCGGAACGCGCCGGTCGCCAATCCCGACGGCACGTCCGGCATCGCCGTCCATTTCGACGTCGGGCCGCAGTACCACGCCCGCAGCGGCTACGCCTCCACCGAGGCGGACAGCTATCTGGTGCCGGCGGCCGCCGCGCGCGGCGGCGAGCTGATCAAGGAGGTCGCCTGCGTCGGGACCAGGTGTCAGTTCCCGGATTTCCCGGGTACGGTCAGCTTCCAGATCGGCTATCAGCTGTATCGCAACGCCCCGGTTGACGAAGATGGGAAGGAGCTCAGCCCCACGGCTCAGAACGCCTGCTTTACCGCCAGGTGCCGGCGCCGCTTCGATCGCAACCGCGAGGGGCTGTTTCACTACATCCTCTACGCCCACGCCCGCGGCATCCCCAAGTCGACCGACAAGAGCTCGCCGGACTTCCACGTGCCGAAGAGCAGCTCGGGCGTCAGCACGCTGCCCGGTTCGAACGTCATGGTCACGCTCGGCCTCTGGGACAACTTCGTCGGCACCCCCTTCGCGCAGGCGTCGACGACGATGCACGAGCTCGGACATAACTTCGACCTGTGGCACGGCGGCGGTCCGGCCACCTACGCGACCGTCGGCGCCGCGCCCAACGCGCGCACCAGCGTCAGCTATGAGCCCAACTGCAAGCCGAACAACCTCAGCGTGATGAGCTACCTGTTCCAGCTGCACGGCCTGCTGGATGACCTCGGCACAGCCAATCTCGATTACTCGCGCGTGCTGCTGCCGGCGCTGCACGAGAACGCGCTGCAGAACAGCCCCCTGCATACGTCGACCTACCGGACGGCCTGGTTTGCGCCGCTGGCGCCCGGGTCGCTGGGCGCGGCGCTTGGACTGACGCCCGCCACGAAGTATTGCAGCGGCGGGAGCTTCCCGGCAGGGTCGCTGCAGGTGGCCCGGATCGACGGTCCGAGGCTTGGCGCGCCGATCGACTGGACCACCAGGGGCACCTTCTCCGGGACCCAGGACCTCAACTTCGACGGCACTGTCCAGAGCACGCTGGCCGGGTTCGATGAGTGGGCCAACATCCGCCTCAACGAGTTCGGCAGCGGCCTGAACATGGCCGGCTTCTCGGCCGGCGTCGACT
>JBDTOB010000519.1:0-2890 GCA_039933435.1 Acidobacteriota bacterium
GCGGCCGGCACCGTGCTGGTGGCGCTGGCGGTGTCGTCGCTGTTCGCGATGCTGCTGTCGCAGTGGATGCTGCGGCCGATCCACGTGATCCAGAGCGGCCTCAGCCGCCTCGGACGCGGCGAGCTCGACGTCCGCCTCGACCTGCCCGAGCAGGAGTTCCGCGATCTGGGCAGCTCGTTCGACGCGGTCAGCCAGCAGCTCTCGGCGATGGGGCGCGGCACCGCCGAGCCGGCGGCCGGAATGGTCCGGCAGCCGTCCACCGACCTCGAGTCGGTGATGGACAATCTCGAGGATGCGGTGGCGCTGTTCTCCCCCCGCGGCGAAGTGATCTTCAGCAATGCGGCGATGAACGCGCTCCACGGCGGCCCGATCAACGACCTGCCGGCGCAGCATCCGCTGCGGCAGATCGTCGAGCGGACGCTGGCGGGACGGAAGTCGCAGGGACCGGTGTCGCTGGCGCTTCGTCCGAAGGAGACGCCGGGCGGCGGCGACGGCGAGGCGGACGCGGCGGATCGGCTGGTCATCAGCCACGCCATTACCGATGCCGGCGGCCGCTTCATCGGCGCGCTGCTGGTGGCGCGCAACCTCGCCTACTTGAGCCAGGTGCACTCGACGCTCAATTACTCGCGCAAGCTCGCCGCGCTCGGGCGGCTGATGGCCGGGGTCGCGCACGAGGTCAAGAATCCGCTCAACGCGATGACCATTCACCTCGAGCTGCTCAAGCAGAAGCTGGCGCGGCAGCAACTGGTGGCCGCCGGCGGCGGCGCGGCCGCCGCATCCGGCGGCTCTGACGTTGCCAAGCACGTCGACGTCATCTCCAAGGAAATCCGGCGGTTGGATGAAGTCGTCAACGGCTTCCTCAAGTTCGCCCGGCCCGACGAGCTGAAACTGCAGCCGGTGCGGCTGGCGACGCTCATTTCCGACGTCGCCACCACCGCTTCGGCCGAGGCCGAGCGGCGCGGGATCACGGTGTCGGTGGACTGCCCCACTCAGCTGCCCGAGATCAACGCCGACCCGGGGATGCTCGGACAGGCGCTGCTCAATCTCGCGCTCAACGGCTGCCAGGCGATGGCCGACGGCGGCACGCTCAAGATCGGCTGCCGCGCCGGTGGCCGACGCACCGTCCAGGTCGATGTCGAAGACACCGGCGTCGGCATTCCGCCCGAGCACCTCGGGCGCATCTTCGACCTCTACTTCACGACCAAGGACAAGGGGAGCGGCATCGGGCTCTCGATGGTCTACCGCATCGTCCAGCTGCACGACGGCGAAGTCGAAGTGCAGTCCACGCCGGGCCGCGGCACGCGGTTCCGGTTGATTTTTCCGCAGGCCTGAACGACGAGACATGGTGATGAGCAAACTGCTGCTGCTGCTGGCGGTCGCGGCCGTCGCCGCCGGGTGCGCTTCCGCGCAGGCGAAGTCGCCGGCGGCCCACACCAACCTGGAGGTGCCGCCCGTGCCGCCGCGGGTGATCGAGGCGCTGCCGGTGGCGGCGGCGCCGCCGGAGCCGGTCGAGGATCTGCCTCCGGTGGCGGCGCTTCCGCCGCGCCCGCGTCCGGCGCCCGCGTCGGCGGCGCGTGACACCACCAAGGCCGACCCCAAGGCCGCCGAGGCCGCTCCGGTGGAGCTCCCTCCGGCGGCGGCGCCGCCGGCGCCCGCGCCGCAGCTGCGCACCCCGGGCACCATGGACGGCGCCGAGGCGGCGCGCCAGGTCAATGAGGTGATCGGCCGCGCCAGGCAGGCGTTGGGCTCGATCGACTATCAGCGGCTGTCGTCGGAGCGGCGATCGCAGTACGACAGCGCGCGGCTGATGCTCACCCAGGCTGACGACGCGGTGAAGGCTTCGAACTTCGAATTGGCGAGGAAACTGGCGGAAAAAGCGGATGTGCTGGCCAATGAAATGAAGGGGCGATAGCTCATCCGGAGATGACCTCTCGGCCGGCCGGCCTCAAAATGGCGAAGGCGCCTCGCCTGAAAATTTAGGTCGTTCAGAAGAAGGCCGCGTCATTCCGTGCAAATTGTCAATATCTTGCGCGTGACCTAATTCGAAGGCACAATATCTGGTAGATCCGGCCTTGACAACCAGGGGAACAGGGTCCATATTCGTCTGCCAGCGCAAACAGACCTGACCGGGGACTTCCCAGCCCTCGACAGCAGCCGGGCGATCAGCGATAACACGTTATTACGCAGGGGGTTCCCTGCGGGCTGATGGCTCTTGCGGGGTCTGCGCGCGCCATCAGAAAATTTTCATTCAGGGTCCGGGCCTGGGGGTCTGGTCTGGACTCGCGTTTCGGAGGGAAGATGCAGAGAGGCGCTGCTCCGCAGGTGGAGTCCACCAGCACGGAGACCGCGGCGCGGACGCCGGCCACCGGGTCGGCGACTGTGCCGGGGCTCGAGTACGACCGTTTCTTCACCCGCGAGGGGCTCGACCCGTTCGACGAGGTCGAATGGGATGTCCGCTCCGCCGTGATCGGGAACGAGAAAGGCAACGTCGTTTTCGAGCAGCGCGACGTCGAAATTCCCCGGTTCTGGTCGCAGCAGGCCACCAACATCGTCGTCTCCAAGTACTTCCGCGGCACCATCGGCACCCCCGAGCGTGAGCGCAGCGTCAAGCAGCTGATCGGCCGGGTGGTGGACACCATCACCGGATGGGCGGTCAAGCAGCAGTACTTCGCCAGCGACGACGACCTCCAGGCGTTCAGCGACGACCTCAAGCACCTGCTGGTGTATCAGAAGGCGGCGTTCAACAGCCCGGTGTGGTTCAACGTCGGCTTCGAAAAGGCGCCGCAGTGCTCGGCGTGCTTCATCAACGCCGTGCAGGACACGATGGAGTCGATCCTCGGTCTGGCGAAGACCGAGGGCATGCTCTTCAAGTTCGGATCCGGCACCGGCT
>JBDTOB010000520.1:0-2888 GCA_039933435.1 Acidobacteriota bacterium
GGCTCGGTCGCGGTCAGCTGCGACAGCACCACGATCACCAGCGCGAACGCCGCCAGCCCCTGGGCGGCGACGAAGATGAACCCGAAGATGGTCGAGAACCAGTGCGGGTCGAGCGACATCACCCAGTCGGTCGAGGCAAAGGTGAGGGTCACGACGTAGACGATGAGGCCGGGGGCGCTGACCACCCGGAAGCGCCGCGAGTCGGCCGGGGTCAGCGCCAGCTCGCCGCGGTCCTGGGCGTCGGACCAGCCGTTGAGCAGCCACGACATCCCGATCCAGATGACGAAATAGAGGACCGCGCGGGCGATGAAGAACGGGACGTTGAGGTACGGCGCCTTCATCTGGAGGATGTGGTCGGCCTGCACCATCTCGGGGCGCGCCCACTCGTAGAGACGCGGCAGCCCGAAGAGGATCGGCACGAACAGCAGCGCCACGAACGGCAGATTGCGGCTCGCGGCCTCGAACACCCGCCGTCCGACCAGCCCCCACTGCCCGCCCGACATATGCTGCAGCATCAGCAGCGCCAGCGACCCGAGTGACAGCCCGAGGCAGAACAGGAAGCCGATGAGCCACGATCGGAAGAACTGATCGAGGTTCAGAAAGGCGCCCACGCCGGCCGCCACCAGACCGATCACGCCCACGAGCAGCGCCGGCTGCTGCAGCCGGGACAGCGCCGGCATGTCGGTGTTCACAGCGTGTGTATCCATGCGCTCGTCAAATGCCTCTGCAACCGTCGTCCTGGTTCCGCGTCGCCCGGACCTTCACTGGTGTCCCGGTGCCGGCTCGCCGCCCGCTTCGCCGCCGCCCGGCTGCGGCACCTTGGCCGGATCGCCGCCGGGGACGTCCGCCGTCGCGGCATGCTGGCTGAGCTGCAGCGCCCGGATGTAGGCGACGATCGCCCAGCGATCCCGCGGCGCGATCTGCGCCCGGTAGTCGGGCATGGCGCCGAAGCCGTTGGTCATGACGTCGAAGAAATGCCCGGCATCGGCCTGGCGCAGCCGCTCGATGTGGAACGACGGCGGCTGGCGGTAGCCGCGCTGCACCACGATGCCGTTGCCGACGCCGGTGCGGCCGTGGCAGGGGGTGCAGTAGATGTTGAAGCGCTCCTGGCCGCGGTCGAGCACGGCCTCATCGACCGCGAACGGCAGCTCCTTGACGTTGACCTTGTTGACCTTGCCGGTGAAGAAGGCCTCGTCTTCCTGCAGCATGCCGCGCGCCACCGTACCCTCGACCAGCGGCCGCGCGCTCGAGCCGTCGGCGAAGAACGTGCTCGCCCGCAGCCCGCGGTACTTGGGCTGGTTGTGCATGTCCTGGCGGCAGCCCGCCGCCAGCGCCAGGCACGCGCCGAGCGCCGCCAGCCGTCCTCTATTCCGCGACGTCATTGATCTCCCTCGCCCCGAGGCTCTGGAGGAACGCCCGTGTCCCTTCGTGGGTGAACTTCGGATCGCTCGCTTCGATCGCCAGAAAGAACTTGTCCTGGCTGGCGTGCTCGGTGAAGCGGGCGACGTTGAACACCGGGTGATAGGGCATCGGCAGGCCGTTGAGGATGAACATCCCGAACACCGCCGCGAACGCCGCGAACAGGATGGTCAGCTCGAAGGCCACCGGGATGAACATCGGCCAGCTCAGATAGGGACGGCCCGCGATGTTCAGCGGGTAGGCGAACCGCGACACCCAGACCTGCAGCCCGAGGCCGGCGCACAGCCCGGCAATCCCGCCGGCCAGCACCAGCAACGGCACCCGGCGATCCTCGATGTGCATCGCCTCGAAGGTCTCGTGGATCGGGAACGGCGAGTACGAGTCGAACACCCGGTAGCCCTCGTCGTAGGTGCGCCGTGCCGCCGCCACCAGGGCCGTGGGGTCGTCGAATTCCGCCATGACGCCGTAAAGCGCCGGTCGTGCTGGTGTGTATTCCATGGCTCAGCTCGCGCTCAGTGCGCCTTGCCTCCCCTCACCTTGGCGTCGGGCACCATCGTCCGCATCTCGAAGATCGAGATCATCGGCAGCACCCGGATGAACAGGAAGAACAGCGTCACGAACAGGCCGAGCGTGCCGACGAAGGTCATGATGTCCCAGCGCGTCGGCCAGAACATCCCCCACGACGACGGCAGGAAGTCGCGGTGCAGGCTGGTGACGACGATGACGAAGCGCTCGAGCCACATGCCGACGTTGACCACCGTGGCGATCAGGAAGAGGGTGAGCGGAGTGGTGCGGATGTGCTTGATCCAGAGCAGCTGCGGCGTCAGGCCGTTGCAGAAGATCAGCGTCCAGTAGAACGGCGCGTAGGGGCCGGTCATCCGGTTCCAGATCATGAAGCTCTCGTACTGGTTGGCGCTGTACCAGCCGTAGAACGCCTCCATGATGTAGCCGTAGAAGACGATCAGCCCGGTGAAGAGCATGACCTTGGCCATGTTCTCGAGGTGCTTGATGGTCAGGAAGTCCTGCAGGTTGTACATCACCCGCAGCGGAATCGCCAGCGTCAGCACCATCGCGAACCCGGCATAGACGGCGCCGGCGACGAAGTAGGGCGGGAAGATGGTGGCGTGCCAGCCGGGGACGATTCCCACCGAGAAGTCGAAGCTGACGACGGTGTGCACCGAGAGCACCAGCGGCGTCGACAGCCCGGCGAGCAGCAGGTAGGCCGCCTCGTAGCGCTCCCAGTGCCGCGCCGAGCCGCGCCAGCCGAGCGACAGCATCCCGTAGAGGCGGCGGATGTGAATCGACTTGGCCCGGTCGCGCAAGGTCGCCAGGTCGGGCACCAGGCCGACGTACCAGAACATCAGCGACACCGTCAGATAGGTCGAGACCGCGAAGACGTCCCAGATGAGCGGGCTGCGGAACTGCGGCCAGATCCCCATGGTGTTGGGATAGGGCAGCAGCCAGTAGGC
>JBDTOB010000521.1:0-2880 GCA_039933435.1 Acidobacteriota bacterium
TAAAGGTCGAGCACCTGCCTGAGCGTGACGTTGAGGCTGCGGATGCCGCCGCCGACCGGGGTCGTGAGCGGCCCCTTGATCGCCACCTTATAGGCACGCACCGCCTCGAGGGTGTCGTTCGGCAGCCACTCGCCGTGCCGGGTGTTGGCCTTTTCGCCGGCCGGGACCTCGAACCAGACGATGTGCTTCCGTCCGCCGAAGGCTTTCTTCACCGCCGCGTCGAACACCCGGACGCTGGCGCGCCAGATGTCAGGGCCGGTGCCGTCCCCTTCGATAAAAGGAATAATGGGATCGTCGGGGACGATCAGGCGGCCGCCGTCGCGGGTAATCGGCGTGCCCGTCGCCGGGGCTTTCAGGAGTGTGAAATTTGGCATAAAGGAAATTAGGTCAGTTCACCGTCACGGCGTTTTCGATCTTCACAGAAACTGTGGAAAAGCTTGTGGAAATCAGACCCCGCCGTGCGCATCGCCCCGCGTCAATCCGCAGTTTCGAGCGGTTTGCACCACGATGGTGCGCGCACTGACGCGATGCTGTGCGCTTACGCTCCGAACGAACACGCCATTATACTTAACGACGCCGTCTGACATCCCTCCCGCACGCTACTGGAGATTAACGAACGTACCATGCACATTGTCATCGCCGATCAGCTCCCCTCCTCCGCCGTCGAGCTTCTTCGCACCGTTCCCGGCTGGACCATCGATGCCCGCAGCGGCCGCCCCGCCGATGAACTGGCGCGCGACCTCGCCGACGCCGACGCCATCGTCGTTCGCAGCGCCACCAAGGTGACGGCCGCCCTGATGGCCGCGGCGCCGCGGCTGCGCGCCATCGCGCGCGCCGGCACCGGCGTCGACAATGTCGACGTCAAGGCTGCCACCGAGCGCGGCATCGTGGTGATGAACGCCCCCGGCGCCAACAGCATCAGCGTCGCCGAGCTCGCGGTGGCCTTCATGCTGTCGATGTCCCGATCGATTCCGGCGGCGGACGCCTACATGAAGGCGGGGGTCTGGGAGAAGAAGAAGCTGACCGGCGGCGAGCTCCGCGGCAAGACCCTCGGCATCGTCGGGCTCGGCCGGATCGGCCAGGAGGTCGGCGCGCGGGCGCGGGCGTTCGGGATGCAGCTGGTGGCGCACGACCCGTTCATTTCGGAGCAGGTCGCCGGGACGCTCGGGATCGAGCTGCTGTCGCTCGACGAGCTCTGCGCGGCGTCCGACTACATCACCCTGCACCTGCCATCGACGCCGGAAACCAAGCACCTCTTCGATGCCGCCCGGTTCGCCAAGTGCCGCCCGAATGCACGAATCATCAACACCGCGCGCGGCGAGCTGATCGATGAAGGGGCGCTGGCGGACGCCATCGAGGCCCGGCAGATCGCCGGCGCCGGGCTCGATGTGTTCCAGAAAGAGCCACCGACGGACTGGCGGCTCGCCAAGCTGCCGCAGGTGATTGCGACGCCGCACATCGCCGCCTCCACCGTCGAGGCGCAGGAGCAGGTCGGCATCGAGACGGCCGCCGCGCTCCGGGATTTTCTCAAGGAAGGGGTGATTCGCAACGCCGTGAATTTCCCCGGTATCCGCGGCGACGAGTTCGGGCGGGTCCGCCCGTTCATCCAGCTGGCCGAGCGCATGGGCGCGCTGGTCTCCCAGCTGGCCGAGGGCCGCACCCAGTCGGTCGGCATTCGCTATTACGGCCCGCTGGTCAGCGAGCACGCGCAATTTCTCGCCAGCGCGGTGGTGGCCGGGGTGTTGCGTCCGATCCTCTCCTCGAGCGTCACCGTCGTCAATGCCCGGGCGATTGCCGCCGAGCGCGGCATCGAAGTGGTGGAGTCGCGAAGCTCGCGGCCGCGATCGTTCGCCAACATGCTGTCGGTGAAGCTCCTGACCACCGGCGGGGAGTGCTGGATCGAAGGCACGGTGTTCGAAGGCGACAGCCCGCGGCTGACGCAGCTCGACGGCGTCGACGTCGAGGTGCCGCTCGTCGACGGCGCGCTGCTGGTCATCCGCAACAACGATCAGCCCGGGGTCATCGGCGAGGTCGGCAGCGTGCTCGGCCGCCACGGCATCAACATCGGCAGCTTCGCCCTCGGCCGGGGAGAAGGCGGGGCGGTCGGAGTGGTGACGCTGGATCAGGCAGGCCGGAGCGAGGCCGCGGACGCCAGCGCCGTCGAGGAGCTGCGCAAGGTGCGCCCCATCCGGCAGGTCAAGCTCGTTACCTTAGGCCAAGCCGCCGTATAGCGCCGGTCGTCAGATCTTTGAGCTCGACCGCGTCGGCGCCGATGGCGCTGACGCGGTATCGTCCTGCCAGCTCCTCCCCTTCAGTCACCATGAACAGCTGATCGCCGGGCGCCGCCACCATCGCGGTACGCGTCGTGGCGGCGTCGTGCCCGCGCTCCGCGATGCCAATCAGCTCGAGCGGCCCCTCCGGGACGTCCGCCTCCACTGACGTCGGGCGCGCCCCGGCGGCAGGCGCGCCGCGCCGCGGCCCGGCGTCCGGAACCGCGCCGAATGCGAAGGGATTGCGGGAACTGGCGCGCTCGGCAGGCGCGACCGCCATCCGCGCGCGCAGGCGGGCGGCCTGTGCCTGGACGCCGGACGCCAGCGCGTCGATCTGCACCGCCTCCCGGCGAGGCTCGGCCGCGGGCGCCGCGGGGGCACGCTGAATCCCGGAGGCCGACGCCAGCCACGCGGCGAGGAGGGTGGTGCCGCCGATGTACGCCGCCGCGCGCCCAGGCGCCATGCCGGCCATCTTACTCTCCTCGCGGCGCGGTGGAAAGCGCGCGCCGGCGGGCGCGCCGGAGACCGCAACCGCGCGTGCAGGCGGCGGACGCCGTGTGCAGTTGTGGTAAGATTTGCCGTGCCCCCTGTTTCCAGCTCCGGGCCTTCC
>JBDTOB010000522.1:0-2877 GCA_039933435.1 Acidobacteriota bacterium
ATCGCGGTGCTGGCGCGGCCGCTCGACAACCCGCTGCTGCACCGGCTGCTGGAATCGGTCCGGACGTCCACCGGCAACACGGTGATCTATCGCCGCGGCGCGATCCGCCGGGTGCTGCGCGCGCTCGAGGCCAACCAGGCGGTGGCCTTCCTCATCGATCAGCACATGCAGCCGGCCGACGCCGTCTACGTCGATTTCTTCAACCGCCCCGCGGCGACGACCTCGGCGCTGGCGGCGCTCGCCATCCGGACAGGGGCGCCGGTGGTGCCGGTGTTCGCGCTGCCGCTGCCGGGCGGGCGGTTCCGCATGGTGTACGAGCACCCGGTCGAGCCGCCGCGCGCCGACGACCCGGACGCGATCCGCGAGTTCACGCAACGCTGCACCGATGTGCTCGAGATGTACGTCCGGCGGTATCCGGAGCTGTGGCTGTGGATGCACCGGCGGTGGCGCGACGTTCCGGCGGGCGCGGCGGTGCGCGGCATGTTCCCGAGCGCGACGTCGGACGAGCCGGCCGCGCAGCCCGAGGCTGGCGTTGACTCCTGAAGCCCCGCCGCCGCCGCCGGCGCGGCTGGTGATCCGCGCCCCAAACTGGCTCGGCGACGCGGTGATGGCACTGCCGGCGATGGCGGCCGTCCGCGCCGCCTATCCGTCCGCCCACCTGACGGTGGCGGCGGCGCCATCCGTGGCGCCGATCTTCGAGGAAGACACCGCGGTGGCGCCGGATGCGGTCCTGACCGTCACCGCCGCCACCGAATCCGCGGCCCTGGCGGCCGGCGGCTTCGATGCCGCCCTGCTGCTGCCGAACTCGTTCCGCACCGCACGCGCGGCGCGGCACGCCGGGATTCCGTCCCGCTGGGGCTACGGCGGGAATTTCCGCGGCTGGATGCTGACCCGCGCGGTGGCCAGGCCGCGTGCGCGCATGCACCAGACGGAGTATTACGCTGCGCTGGTGCGCGCCCTCGGCCTCGACGTGCCGGCGGCCGCGCCCGGGATGACGGTCCGTCCCGAGACGCTGCGCCGCGCCGATACGCTGCTGGCCTCGCACCGGGTCTCGGGTGCGCCGCTGGTCGGCTTCGCTCCCGGTGCGGCCTACGGCCACGCCAAGCGCTGGCCGCCGTCGCGGGTCGCCGCGGTGATCGCGCGGCTCACGGCCGATCGCGGCGCGACCTGCGTAATCGTCGGCGCCGCCGGCGATCGCGGCGCGGCGCGTGAGATAGAATCAGGGCTGCCGCCGGGGGTCGGGATCGTCGATCTCGTCGGCCGGACCGACTTGCGGCTGCTCGCCGGGGTGCTGGCGCGCTGCGACGCCTTCGTCTCGAACGACTCGGGCGGAATGCATCTCGCGGCGGCGCTCGGCGTGCCGGTCGTCGCGATCTTCGGCCCCACGGACGACCGCGTCACCGCTCCGCCACCGGGGCACGACGTGCTCGTCCACCAGGTGTTCTGCCGTCCGTGCATGCTGCGCGACTGCCCGATCGACCATCGCTGCATGAAAGGCATCAGCGCCGCTACGGTGTTCGACCGGGTGGCGGCACGGCTCGACGACGTCAGTCAGCGCGCGGAGAATCCATGAACAACCGGCCAGCCGTGTTTCTCGACCGTGACGGCACCCTGATCGAGGAAGCCGGCTATCTCGACCGGCTCGAACGGCTCGCCTTCTTTCCCTATGCCGTGGACGCCGTCCGGCTGCTCAATCGCAGCGGGCTGGCGGTGGTCATCGTCACCAACCAGGCCGGGGTCGCGCGCGGGATTTTCAAGGAGGCCTTCGTCGCCGAGGCGCACCGGCACGTTGCCGAGCGCTTCGCGGCCGGCGGCGCCCGCATCGACGGTTTCTACTACTGCCCCCATCACCCGGAGGCGAGCGTCGCGGCGCTCCGCCAGGACTGCGACTGCCGCAAGCCGAAATCGGGCATGTTCACCCGCGCCGCCGCGGAGCTCGGCCTCGACCTCGCGGCTTCGTTCGTGGTCGGCGATCGCTGGCACGACCTCGAGGCCGGCCAGCGCGTCGGGGCGCGCGGGATTCTGGTCCGCACCGGATACGGACGCACTGAGGAAGCCGCCCCCAGGCCGGGCCTCCAGCCCGCCGCGATCGTCGAGAACGTCGTCGAGGCGGCGTCGTGGATCCTGCGCGTTCGCTAGATGACTGCGCACCAGAGCACGTCGATCACCCCGGCCCGGCTCGTGTCGCTCATCGACGCCTTCGTCGATGTCCGGACGCTGGTGTTCGGCGACCTGATCGTGGACGAGTTCATCTACGGCGAGATCGCGCGGGTGTCGCGCGAGGCGCCGGTCCTGATCCTCAACTACGACTCGACCGCCATCGTCCCCGGCGGCGCCGGCAATGCCGCGGGCAACGTCGCCGCGCTCGGCGGCACGGCGGTGGTGGTCGGCGCGGCGGGCAAGGATGACCCGGGCCGGCGGCTGATCGAGGCGATGCGCGGCACGATCGACGTCCGCGGGATCATCCGGCCGCCCGACTTCCGCACCCCGACCAAGACCCGCATTCTCGCGGGAGGCATTCACTCCGCCAAGCAGCAGGTCGTGCGCATCGATCGCGCCGTGGGGTCACGGCTGGCTGATGCCGATCGCGCCGGGGTCGGCAGCCGTCTCGCCGCCGCAGCGCCGCGCTGCGACGCACTGCTGGTGTCCGACTACGGCAGCGGACTGGTGACCCCGGCGCTGGTCGCGCAGGCGCAGCGGGCGCTGCGGCGCCGCGGCCGGGCGGTGGCGCCGGTGATGATCGACTCGCGCTACGCGCTGCTGCGGTTCCGCGGCATGACGACCTGCACGCCCAACGAGTCGGAGGTGGAGCAGCTGCTCGGCGTCCGGATTGGCGACAATCCACGCGTGCTCGAGAAGGCGGGGCGCGAGCTGCTG
>JBDTOB010000523.1:0-2874 GCA_039933435.1 Acidobacteriota bacterium
GGGCCAGCCCGAGCGAGACTTTGACATGGCCGTTCTTGAAGTAGAGCCGGGTCGGGACCAGGGTCAGCCCGCGCTCGACCGTGCGGCCGATCAGCTTGCGGATCTCCTGGCGGTGGAGCAGCAGCTTCCGCCGGCGGGTCGGCTCGTGATCGGCGTAGCCGCGGTGGCTGTACGGATTGATGTGGACGTTGAGCAGCCAGACCTCGCCGTCCTCGACCGACGCGTAGCTGTCGCGGAGATTGACGCTGCCCTCGCGGATGGCCTTGACCTCGGTGCCGAGCAGCGCCAGGCCGGCTTCGTAGGTTTCAAGAATATGGTAATCGTGAAAGGCCTTGCGGTTCTCCGCAATGCTCTTCTGCGCCTGCTCGCGTTCGCTTTTCACGCTACTGACCGCTCCCGGAATGCATCGTCCTGCGCCTGGCCCGCCCTGGTCAACAGCGGGCCCTCGATCGGCGCGCTCCGGCCGACACTTGAATTCTGCGGTAAGACGCCGGCAGGAGCAACCGCCCCGCCGGCGCGACGTCCGGCTGGCCCGCGTCCGGCCGGTCGGGGCCGGGCTTCACGGGGCGCTACCCACGCCCCGCCGCGGGGACCGCCAGGCGCGCCGCCAGCCGGATCGCCTCGATCAGGCTGGAAGGATCGGCGATGCCCCGGCCGGCGATGTCGAACGCCGTGCCGTGATCCACCGAGGTGCGGACGATGGGCAGGCCCAGGGTGACATTGACGGCCTTGCCAAAGGCCATCAGCTTCACCGGAATGAGCCCCTGGTCGTGGTAGCAGGCGATGACCGCATCGAACTCGCCGCGCACCGCCCGGACAAACACCGTATCGGCCGGGAGCGGGCCGGTGATGCGCACCCCCCTGGCGCGCGCCGCCGCCACCGCCGGGCCGAGCACCGTGTCTTCCTCGCTGCCCATCAGCCCGTGCTCGCCGGCGTGGGGATTGAGCCCCGCGAGGGCGAGGCGCGGCGCCGGAAATCCGAAGCGCGGCAGCTCGTCCGCCGCCAGCCCGATGATCCCGTCAACCGTCTGACGCGTCAGCGCGGCGGGGACCTCGGCCAGCGGAATGTGGATGGTGGCGAGGATCACCCGCAGCGATTCCGCGTAGAACATCATCGCGACGCGAGCGGCGCCGGTCAGGTGGGCGAGCAGATCGGTGTGCCCCAGCCAGGGCAGCCCCGCGGCGGCAAACGCCTCCTTGTTGACGGGAGCGGTCGCCACCGCGTCGATGCGCCCCGCCTGGGCATCGGCCACGGCGCGCAGGACCGCATCGTAGGCGGCCCGGCCCGCCGCGGCGGAGATCTCGCCGCGGCTGAACCCGGCGATCTCGCCGGCGGTGTGGGGCCCGTAGAGCACGATCTCGCAGAGCGCCGCGAGACCGGGGTCGGCGGCGGCCTTGAGGGCGATCTCGGGGCCGATGCCGGCCGGATCCCCAACCGTGACGCCAATCCGCGGGCGCGCGCTCACCGGCATGTCCCGCAGCTGCCCGTCGAGCACGAGCCGCAGCCGCCACTATCCCCCCCCTCGCCACCCGGACCAGTCGGATTGCCGCAGGAGCCGCAGCCGCCCTCGTCCGCGCAGCCGCCGTGCGTCACCCCCTTGCCGTTCGGCAGCTCGTAGCGCAGGCAGCACTTCAGCCGCCCGCACATGCCCGACAGCTTGGATGGATTCAGGCTCAGGTTCTGCTGCTTCGCCATCCGGATGGAGATCGGCTCGAAGGTGGTCAGGAACGTCGTGCAGCAGAGCGGCCGGCCGCAGGAGCCGTAGCCACCGAGCATCTTGGCCTCGTCACGGACGCCGATCTGGCGCATCTCGATGCGGATGCGGAAATGGGCGGCGAGGTCGCGTACCAGCTCGCGGAAATCGACCCGCCCCTCGGCGGTGTAGTAGAAGATCAGCCGCGAGCCGTCGAACAGCTGCTCCACGCGTGCCAGCTTCATCCCCAGCCCGCGCTCCCTGATCTTCATCAGGCAGATCTGCTGCGCCTCCTGCTCCCGTTGCCGGTGTTTGAGGCGGGTAATGATGTCGTCGTGACTGGCGCGGCGGACGACCTGGAGGTCGGAGTCGGCGGCCGGAGCCCGGCGCCCGGCGAGCGCCGGCACTCCCCGCGTGACGGTAGCGAGCGCCGGTCCCTCGGCGGTCTGGACGACAACGGCGTCCCCGGGGAGCAGTGGCTCGCCGGCCGCGCCGCGGCCCGCGTCCGGCAGCGCCGGCTCGTCGAGCGCCAGCTCCGGCAGCAGGAAGGCGTGGGTCCGCCCCACCGGGGAGAATTTGACGCTGACGAACGGGCGTTGCCCCCCGGAGCTCATGTCGGCCTCTATATCGCAGTGACCCGGTCGGCGGCGCTAGATCTGGAACGCGAGCCAGTCGGCGACAATCTTCGGACTGGCGTTGCGCTCGAGCGCGTTCTGTGCCCGGTCGACCGCTGAAAACGCGCGGAGCGCCCGCTCGCCGTCGAACGATGGCAGGAGCCCTTCGAGGAGCGGCCTGAGATCGGCGTTGGCGAGCGAGTCGTCATCGGCGCGGGAAAGCAGAACCCCGAGGTCTCGAAGAATCGACGAGAGTGCGTGCAGCCGCCGCGACAGGGCCTCGCGCTCGCTGCTGCCGCGCGCCGCGCCGCCGAGCGCCTTCGCGCCCTGCAGCCGGCGCCGCGGATCGGCCGACCCCGCCACCGCCTGCAGCAGCCCCACGGCGGCGTCGCGCGCGTCCACGAAGCCCTCACTGCCCTCCTCGAGGGCGGCGCCGACGCTGCCGTCCGACAGCGAGGCGGCGGCAAAGGCGTCCGCCTCGGTGAAGTCGTGGTCGGCCATCAGCACAACGGCGACCTCCGCCGGCGCCAGCCGCCCGAAGCGCAGGCGCTGGCAGCGGGACCGCA
>JBDTOB010000524.1:0-2871 GCA_039933435.1 Acidobacteriota bacterium
TAACTGGACGGCAGGAAACCGCTCGCCCACAGCCGCGAGAACAGCGGCTGATCGGTGTTGATGGCATGCGCCTGGGAAAGCAGCACGACGAACGCCGGCAGGTTCTGGTTCTCGCTGCCCAGGCCATAGCTGGCCCAGGCGCCCATGCTGGGGCGCCCCGGCTGCTGGAATCCCGTCTGGATGAAGGTGATCGCCGGATCGTGGTTGATCGCCTCGGTGTTCATCGTCCGGATCACCGTGATCTCGTCCACGATCTTGGCGGTATGCGGCAGCAGCTCGCTCACCCAGGTGCCCGACTGCCCGTGCTGCGCGAACGAGTAGAGCGATCGCGCCACCGGCAGCGACGACTGCCCCATCGTCTGGGCGACGCGCTGCCCCTGCCGCACCGAGTCCGGAATCTGCGTGCCCTGGAACTGCGCCAGGCCCGGCTTGTAGTCGAAGGTCTCGAGCTGCGAGGGGCCGCCGGACTGGTGCAGGAAGATCACCCGCTTGGCCTTCGGCGCGAAGTGCGGCAGACCCGGCAGCCCGCCGGCGTGCGCCGCGGCGGCCGGCTGTGCGCCGGCGGCCGTCAGGTCGCGCCCGAGCAGCGACGACAGCGCCGCGATGCCGATGCCCTGCGCCGAGAGCCCGAACAGCTGCCGACGGGTGAGCTCGAGAGAAGGAGGTGTCATAGGCCTACTTGCTGACCGCTTCGTCGAGGTTGAGGATGACGCTGGTGACGGTCGTCCAGGCGGCGAGCTCCACCGGATCGATCGCCGCGCTGCGCTTCGATTCGCCGACCGACACCAGCTGCACCGCCGCCTGGCGATCCGCGGCGAACGCGGTGCGGCGCTGGTCGAGCAGCCCGCGGAGGACCTTGAGCTCGCGCCCTTCCGGCTGGCGCGACGTCGCCAGGCGGAAGGCGTAGGCGAGCCGGCGATCGGGATCGGTCCCGCCTTCGGTCAGCGCCCGCTGGGCGAGGGCGCGCGACGCCTCCACGTAGGTCGGATCGTTCATCAGCGCCAGCGCCTGGAGCGGGGTGTTGGTGAGGGCGCGGCGCGCGGTGCACTTCTCGCGGTTGGGCGCGTCGAAGGTCGCCAGCGACGCCGGCGGCACGGTGCGCTTCCACAGCGTGTACATGCCGCGGCGGTAGAGATCGGCGCCGTGGCTCTGCTCGTAGCGCTGCCCCGAGAAGCCGTCGCCGAACGCCATCTCCTCCCACAGCCCGGCCGGCTGGTAGGGGGAGACACTCGGCCCGCCGATGCGATCGTTGAGCAGGCCGGCGGCGGCCAGCGCGGTGTCGCGGACCATCTCGGCCGGCATGCGCACGCGCGGCCCGCGCGCCAGCAGCCGGTTCTCCGGATCCTGCTCGAGCAGCGCCGGGGTGACGTGCGCCGACTGCCGGTAGGCGGCGGAGGTCACGATCAGGCGCTGCATCGCCCGCACGTCCCAGCCGGTGCGCACGAACTCGGTTGCCAGCCAGTCGAGCAGCTCGGGGTGCGACGGCGGCTCCCCCTGGACGCCGAAATCCTCCTGGGTCTTGACGATGCCGACACCGAAGTACATCTGCCAGAAGCGATTGACCGCCACCCGCGACGTCAGCGGATGGTCGGGTTGCACCAGCCACTTCGCCAGCGTCAGGCGGTTGAGCGGGGCGCCGTCCGGCAGCGGCGGCAGGACCGCGGGCACGCCGGGCTGCACCTTCTCGGTCTGGTTGCGGTAGTCGCCGCGCGCCAGCACGAAGGTCTCGCGCGGCTTCTTGAGCTCCCCCATCACCATCGTGGTGGGAATGGTCTTGTCGAGCGCTTCCTTCTGCAGACGCAGATCCTGGAGCTCGGTGTAGACCGTGCGCAGCGTCGCCGGCGCCGCATAGGTGAGGAAGTACTCGCGCGCCTGGTCGATCTCGTCCTTCGAGCGCTTGCCGTGCACCCCCGAGACGATGACGCGGATGGCATCGTGAATCGCCAGCTGCTCGACCTCGGCCGGCGCCAGGGTGCGGCTGTAGATCCGGAGATCGTCGATCTGGCCGGAGAACGGCGCGCCGAGCGCCTTGTCGCCGACGGTGAGGGGCGCCTCGGTGCGAATCGGGCCGGCCAGGGTGTCGCTGACCAGTTCGGTGGGCGCCGCCTTGCCGTTGACGAACAGGCGCAGGCCCGCGGCCCGTCCGGAGCCGTCGGCGACCAGCGCCACGTGGTACCAGTCGCCGAGGCGCAGGCGTTCGCGGGTGCGAATCTGCAGCGCGTGCGCGGGATCGGAGGCGAGCGTGACCGCGAGGCGCGCCGCCCAGCGCTGGATGCCGACGAGCGCGATGTCCTCGAAGCGCCACTCGAAGCCGCGCCGGTGCTCGCCGTCGTCCAGCTTCTGCAGCGCGTGCATCGGCAGGTTGCCGCGCCCCTTGATCCAGACCGCGATGCTGAACGGATCGGTGCGGTCGAAGTCCGCGACGTTGCCGAAGCTGACTTCGGTGTCGCCGTCGAACGAGGCCGCCCGGCCGATCTGGCCGGGGTCGAAGGTCGGATCGCCGGTGACCCGCCGCCCGTGCTGATAGCGCCCCGAGATGTCGGAGAAGCTGCCGTCGAGCTCGTAGTGGGCGACCAGGCCGGCGCCGGGGGCGGCCGCCCGATCCGGGAGCGTCGCCTCCCAGGCGGCCTGCATCGGCGCGACCACGGTGTCGGCAAGCGCCGTCTGGCGGGTGCGGATCGCCGCGGTCAGCGCCTCGAGGCGGGCCTGCTGATCCGGCGAGGGCAGCTGGATGAACGGCTGCGCATTGCCGGTGCGGCCGTCGAGCCCCAGCTCCGGCACGTTATTGAAGAAGGCGAAGAACTGGTAGAACTCCTTGTGGGTGATCGGATCGAACTTGTGCGAATGGCACCGCGCGCACCCCATGGTGAG
>JBDTOB010000525.1:0-2868 GCA_039933435.1 Acidobacteriota bacterium
CGCCTCGCTCAGCTTGGTCTTCTTCCACTGCCCGTCGAACGTCGTCGTCTTGCCGCCCGCCTCCCAGGAATCGCCGTTGTCGTCCTTGACGTAGAGGCCGTCCGGCCCCATGTCCTGGACGAAGATCCGCGATTGGGGATTGCCGGCCGCGTGCAGATCCATGTAGACGCCGCGGAAGTCTCCCGCCTTGATCTTGTCGGCGAGCAGCGACGGCGCCGCGTACTGGGCCGAGACCACGAGGAGCTGGGTTTCGGGAATGGAGATCGCGGCGATGAAGGTGCCGGGGGCGCCGGGATCGGCCACCGCGATGGCGTCGAGCTTGGCGGTGTCGAGCAGCTGCGCGAGCTCTTTGGCGGCTGCGGCGGACTTACTGTCCTGCCCCGCGGTCAGCGCGGCGGCGCAGGTCAAAAGACACACGGCCGCAAACAGCGGCCGGATCAAGCCGGGGCGTAATGTGTAGCGCATGGGACGGCCCTCACGAATGCCAAGTGTGGGGCCGTTGTATCACGACCCGGCTCAGCCGTAAAGAGCCGCGGGAGCCGCCGGTTCAGCCGATGAACAGGGGATCTTCCTCGTCGACCGAGCGCCGCGTCGTGGTCATGCCGCGCCAGCCGCGCAGCGCGCCGAGACCGGCGCGCACCGCCGCGACGATCGCCAGCCCTTCCCGGGCCGGCGTGACGATCGCCTGCTGGAGCACCGCCGCCGTTTCCTCGGCCCGGCGCGACAGGTCGGTGACCAGGTGGTCCACCTTCTGCGCCTGCGCGGTCGCCAGCACCAGCGTCCGCGACGCCTCGTCCGCCATCTGGTTGACCTTGACCACCAGCGGCCGGACGTCCTGCTGTACGGCGGCGATCATCTGCCGCGCCTCGCGCGCCACCCGGAGCGCCGCGATCACCGCACCAATCTGGATCACCGTCGTTACCAGCGCGCCGAAGGCGATGACCCCGAGAAAGACGTCTGACCAGTCGATCGTCACAGACCCGCCTCGCCCCCTCCGCTGACCGGTCCGCCGGTGCCGCCGGTGCCGCCGCGCGCCTGCTCGTAGGCCTCACGGCCGCGCTCGATGGCCGTGGTCAGCGTTTCCTTGCCGCGGTTGACCAGATCGCGCCCCTGCCGCGCCGCGTCGTTGGCGCGCTCGCGTCCCTCGCGGGCGCGGTCCGCCAGGATCCGGCGCGTCTCCTCGCCGGTGGCCGGGGCCATCAGCAGCGCCACGGCCGCGCCGGTCAACGTGCCGAGCACGAAGGCCAGCATCACCGTTCCCGCCGCGTCGTCGTTTTTCGCCATGCTTGTGATCTCCAGCGCTCAGAAGATGCTGACCCGGACGTTCAGGTATTTCTTCGGGTCTTTGCGGATGTCGGCGACCAGCTGTTTGAGCTCGTTGGCCGTTCCGTTCATGTTCTCATATAACGCCTTGTCGTGCAGCAGCCGGGCGGCGGAGCCGTCGCCCGATTCCAGCGTCGCAATCACCTTGTCGATGCGGTCGGACATGGCGTTGATGCGCTTCCAGAGCGCCTCGTCGGTCAGCAGCTTGCCGGCGGTGCCCTCGCCGCGCTGCAGGCCGCCGAGGATCTTGTCGGCGCTCGCCCCCGCCGAGGTCATCGACTTCGCCAGCGCATCGTCTTTCAGCAGCTGGCCGAGGCTTCCCTCGCCGGCGTTGATCCTCCGGGTCATCTCCTGGAGGTTGGCCAGCGCCTGATTGGCCTGGCGGTAGGCGGCCGGGTCCTTGATCAGCATCCCGAGCGAACCGCGCCCCTGCTGGATGCCGTTGGCCACGGCCTGCGCCGATCCGACGAACGCGTTGAGCTCGCGGTACATCTCGTCGTCGGTGAACAGCTTGCCGACGCTGCCCTTGCCGGCGCGGATCTCGCGGATGAGCCCGGTGGCCTCGTCCAGGGTCTGGGTCGCGCCAGCGGCGACGTCCGCGATCTGCCCGGCGGTCTTGGCGGTCTGGATGGCGTCGCCATCCTTGAGCGGCGTGCCGGCGGTCGCCGGCGTGATGTCGATGATCGGCTCCCCGAGCAGGCTGAGCGAGCCAATCGAGGCCGTCGACTGATCGGTAATCCGTCCCTGGTTCTCGTTGTTGACCCCGAGCGTGACCTCGACGTCGGACCCGGCGAACTCGACCTTCGTCACCTGGCCGACGTCGACGCCGGCGACGCGGACCACGGCGCCGGACTTCAGCCCCTGGACGTTCGGGAACTTCGCCTTCAGCTCGTAGCGCTGCCAGGCGAAGCCGCCCTGTCCCCCCACCGCGAACACCAGCATGGTGGCGAGCACCAGCGCGGTGACGGCGAGGATGCCGATCTTCAGTTCCGACCAGGCGAGCGAGCGGGTGCGTGGCATGTCTCTAAAACCTTCCTACGAGAGAAACGAGTCGATGTACGAATCCTTCGCGGCCTCGGCGCGCAGCTCCGAGGCGTTGCCCTCGAACACGATGGCGCCGTCCTTGAGCATGATGAACTCCGCTTCGTCGGCCTTGCGCGGCGGCGCCTTGGAGAACCGCAGGACGCCGTGCTCGCGCGTCGCCATGTTCTCGGCGACGAAGAAGGCGTCGCGCAGCTGGTGGGTGACGACGATCGAGCTGACCCCCTCGAGATCGCGCAGCTTGATCACTTCCTCGTCGATGGTCAGCGCGGTGATCGGATCGAGCCCGGTGGTCGGCTCGTCGTAGAGCAGGATGCGCGGCTTGGCGGTCATTGCCCGGGCGATGGCCACGCGGCGGCGCTGGCCGCCGGAGAGCTCGGACGGCATCCGATCGATGAACTCGGCGAGTCCGACGAACCCCAGCACCTCTTCCACCCGGGCGTTGACCTGATCGAGCGGCAGGTCGGTCTCCTCGAACAGCTTGTAGCCGACGTTCTCGCGCAC
>JBDTOB010000526.1:0-2867 GCA_039933435.1 Acidobacteriota bacterium
CAGCGGCAGATAGAGGAAGTCGATCGGCCCCTCCGCGGTATCGCGATACTTGATGCTCTGCGCGACGCCGACGATCTCGACCGGCGTGCCGGCGCGGTCCCCGAGACGGATGCGCCGGCCTACAGCCTCGTCGTTCGGCCAGTAGTGCCCGGCGAACTGGTCGTTGACGACCGCGACCCGCGGCGCATCGGCGGTATCCGAGTCGCGGAAGCCGCGGCCGCGCAGGATGGGGATGCCCATGGTGTCGAAATACCCGTCGTCCACGGTGTCCATCATCGCGCTGACGTGGTCCCGATCCCGCGGCATCTCGATACCTTCCGGCACGAACGCGGCACGGTCGAAGTCGTCCAGCCCGAGCGGCGGGTTCGCCGTCAGGCCGGTGCTCTGCACCCCCGCTGTGGCACGGACGCGCTCGGACAGCAGCCGGTAGAACTGCTGCGTCTCGGCCGGGGTGTACTGCACCAGCCGCGGATCGAGCCGCGCCATCAGCAGGTGCTCTCTCTTGAACGCGGTGCCTTGCAGAAAGCTGCGTTCGAATCCGCGCACCATCAGGAACGCGGCGGTGAGCAGCATCAGCGAGGTCGCCACCTGGGCGACGACGAGCAGGTTGCGGGCCCGGAGGCGCCGGCCGGTCTGGTTGCCGTCGGCCGATTTCAGCCCCTCGACGAGGTTGAGGCGCGTGCTCTGCAGCGCCGGCGCCAGGCCGCAGGCCAGGGCGCTCACCATCGAGAGCACCAGGCTGGCGAGCAGCACGCGCGTGTCCATGCGGAAGGGGATGGTCACCGGCAATTCGCTCGGGATGCGGAAGGTGCCGAGGAACCGGATCCCGGCGTAGCCGATCGCCAGGCCGCCGAGGCCGCCCAGGCTGGCGAGGATCAGCGACTCGGTCAGCAGCAGCCGGACCAATCGCAGGCGTCCGGCGCCGAGCGCCAGCCGCAGCGCGATCTCGCGCGTCCGGGAACGGGCCCGGCTGAGGAGCAGCCCGGCGACGTTGGTGCAGGCCACCAGCAGCACCGCCAGCGCCAGGGTCGTGAAGATGACGCTGAACTTCCAGTTGCCGTCGTCGCCACGCGTCCGCATCTCGAACTGGGTGTGGACGGCGGCGCCGCGGTCGCGAGAGTGCTGCGGATACTGGCGGGCAAAGTCCTGCGCCAGCACGCCCAGCTCGTTCTGCGCCTGCTGCCGGGTGACGCCTGGCCTGAGCCGCGCCTTGACGCTCAGCTCGCGATCGTCGCGGTCCTCGAAGAAGCGCTTCTGCGGATCGGTCGAGAAGGTGCCGGCCATCGCCAGCGGCATGTAGACATCCGGCCGCGAGAAGATCTGCATCCCCGGGAACGAGCCGGGGGCGACGCCGACGACCGTGAAGTCGGTACCGTTCAGGCGGATGGTCCTGCCGACGACGGCCGGGTTGCCGGCGAACTCACGTGTCCAGAAGTCCGGACCGAGCACCGCGACCGCGTCGCGACCGGGGACCTCGTCTTCTCCAGGCCGGAAGCCCCGCCCCAGCTGCGGCTCGACCCCGAGCGCCTGAAAGTAGTTGCCCGACACCAGCATGCCGCCCCTGACCCTGGGCGTGGCGCCGGGCTCGGCGGCGAACCCCACCGCCGTCGTCCCGCCGCTGGCGACGACACCGTCGTAGCTGGTGGTGCGGTCGCGGATATCGAGATACTCGCGATACGAGAAGGCGTCGAAGGCGTCGTCGCGGGTCGTGCTGACGAGCGACACCACCGCGGCGGAATCGGGGACGGGGTAGGGCCTGAAGATGAGCGCGTCCGCCATGCTGAAGGGAGCGGCGGTGAGGCCGATGCCGAGCGACAGGGTCAGCACCACGAAGAGGGCCAGCCCCGGGGTGCGCCTCAAGCTGCGGATGGCGTAGCGGGCGTCGTCGACGAAGTCGGTCAGCCAGTGGATGCCCCGCGCGTCGCGCATCTCCTCCTTGCGCTGCTCGAGCCCGCCCATGGCGCGCATCGCCGCGGCGCGTGCCTGCCGGGGAGAAAGGCCGCGGGCGACGCCTTCCTCGATCCTGGAATCGAGATGGAAGCGAAGCTCTTCGTCGAGCTCGCGCTCCATCCGGCCGCCGCGCAGGATCGACCGCAGCTTCAGCGGGATGGTGAACCGCCACTGCGAGATGCCCATGGTCCCTCCTTACGTCTCCGAGAGCCGGACGACCTGGGAAATGGCGCCCGCGAGGCGGTGCCAGTTGGCGGTCTCGGCGGCGAGGCGCTTCCTGCCGAGACGGGTGAGCGCGTAGAACTTGGCGCGGCGGTTGTTGTCGGTCTGCTTCCACTCGGCGGCGATCCACCCCGCCTGTTCGAGCTTGTGCAGGGCCGGATAGAGCGAGCCCTCGCTGACCTGCAGGACGTCGTCCGAGATCGACCGCAGCCGCAGGCTGATGGCCCAGCCATGCAGCGGCTCGAGGGCGAGGATCTTGAGCAGCAGCAGGTCGAGGGTTCCCTGCACGAGGTCATTGGGTCTGGTCATCTCGGTCTCCGAGAGGAGCATAACCACACTGCCCTCGGTAAGCAAGGGGTAAGAGATCGGCGGTTAGAGGCGGGCGGGGCGCGGTGGGAAGAGGCGATTCTTGATCACGTGCCACAGCGCCGGTCCCGGGGGGCCCTCGACGAACTCCGCCAGCAGGAAAGTGACGTCGTCGTGCGACAGCCGGCTCGATTTGGCGTGGCCGTGAAGCGCCGTCAGCAGCCGGTCGGCGATGGCATCGCAGTCGTCGCAGTCCTCTGCGAGCAGCGCGGTCACCCCCTCGGTGTCGAACGGCACGTCGCCCGGCGAGGTTGTTTCCAGCACGCCGTCGGTCACGAGCAGCATCCGGTCGCCGGGCTCGACGGTGAAGCGGTGGCGGGTATAGACAG
>JBDTOB010000527.1:0-2859 GCA_039933435.1 Acidobacteriota bacterium
GCGACGCTGACCGGGCGGCCGTTGATGGTCTCGTACTCGTAGTGCACTTCGAGGTGCGAGACGCCGGCGAACTTGACGCGGGCCACTGATTCAGTGGCAATCGGCACCCGCACACCGTCGAGCCGGGCGTAGTGGCGGATGACGTTGACCAGGCTGGTCCAGAAGGACGGGTTCTTCGAGAGCCGTCCCTCGACGCGCAGCAGCTCACTGCCGTCGCGGCTGAGCACCATGCGGCCGTCCACCAGCAGCATGTCCTTCCGCTTCGGCTTGATCAGCACGTAGCGCTCGTCGCCTCCGGCCGGCCCATCCTCGAACTCGTAGTTGTCCGGCGTCAGTTCGGAGCGCCGGCAGTCGCCGGCGTCGACGAGCTCCTGCTCCCGTCTGAGCACGGCGCGCAACACCCTGGTGCGAATGTAATCGGATCCGGATTCCGAGACCACCGAGTAGCGGAAGCCGCGACTGTCCATCTCCGTCCAGGCCTCGAGCCAGCCTTCCTGGCCGAAACGCTCGCTCTGGGCGTGCATGCGCCGATAAGCGCGGTACTGCGTGAGCGGCTGGTCGCGGGCGACGGCCGGGACCGCGGCGGCGCCATCCGCGCGTGCAGCCGGGCTGGCGCCGCTCGACAGGGTCAGAAGGAGTGTGAACCCCAGACCCCATACTGAGAGTCGACGCGCCCGCCTTCCTGCCCGGACTCCAGCCATCTCACGCTCCGGCGCCATCGACGCAAGAAGCGTGCTCGGCAGAGCCCAGCCCTATACCGCCTCAGCCGGCGGCGCCGCCGGCGCTCTGCCGGACCGGGAACGGTCTCGCGCCAGCAGCCATCCGAGGACGGCCAGCGGGAGCCCGTATTCGAAAGCCATCACCCAGCCCGGCACGACCCAGCGGCCGCCGTGGCGGGCGATGTCCCAGACGATGTAGGCGGGGATGACCGTCAGCGTCCACAGGCTGAGCGGCAGCGTCGCCGCCGCCAGCAGGAAGGGCGTGAGGTAGAGCAGGTACCAGGGATAGATAACCGGCGCGCCGGCGAGCGCCACTCCCATCGGCCACGCCCAGGCGGCGGGGTCGGTCGCCTCCAGCCGCCACCGCGCCCACGCCGCAGTGAGAAGGCCGGCGCCGACGGCAGCCATGGCCGCGACCTGTGGCGTCGTCAGTCCCGCGATCCATCGGAAGAACGGACCGTTGAAGCGGATGTGCGCCACCACGTTCGGCACGGCGCCGAACGGCAGCACGCTTCCGGAGACGAACGGGAAATAGAGGAACGCCATGAACAACGCTCCCAGGACCGCGTCCCGCACGCGAATTCTCCGCCAGTAGAGCGGCAGCAGCACAATCGGCAGCAGCTTGGTGGCAATCGCGAGCACGAGGGCCAGCGTCGCCAGCCCGGTGCGTCGCCTGGCCAGCCAGTAGGCCGAGGCCGCGATCCACAGTGCGCCGAGCGCGTCGACGTGGCCGCTGTGCGCGATTTCCAGCACCACCAGCGGATTCCAGGCATAGGCCAGCGTCAGCCAGGCCGGCCGCCCGGTCAGCACCAACCAGCGCCAGAGGACGACGATGGTAAGGAGGTCGCAGGCAACCAGGGCGAGCTTCATCGCGCGCGTCGAGTCGCCTAGCGCGACCACCAGGCGGAAGAACAGCTGCGCCGCCGGCGGATACGGCGTGCGCGCGCGCGCACTGGGCATCTGTCGCGTTTCCTCGGTGTGGGTGCGCGCCATCGCGGGATCGGCGGGGACGACGAGGTACGGGTTGTAGCCGAGCAGCTGGACGCGGCCGTCCCAGACGTAGCGCACCATGTCGCTGTCCGCTCCGGCACGCGGCAGCGCCAGCGGTACCCGGAAGGCGAGCGCCAGGGCGATCGCCGCCAGGAGCAGGCGTCCCGGGACGCGCGGCGCGGCGGCCACCCGCCACATCAGCGCCGCGTAGGCGACTGCCGCCACCGCCGCGCAACCGAGAAAGAGCGGCGAGCCCAGCGGAGTGCGGGTGACACACAGCGTCAGGACGGCGGTGAGATAGGCGGCGCCGGTGAGCGCCAGCCAGGGCCCGAGGGTTTTCATCAGGAGGATCGCGTAAATTATAGAGGACGTTGATGAGAATGCTTCGCGGCCTCGTGGTCTTGGCGCTGTTGCTGACGGGGTGGCTCGTTGTCGACGTCCGCAGTGCGGCTGCGCAGCAGCCAGCCGCAGCCGCACCTGAGGCCGGGTCTCCGGCCGACGAGAAGACGCCGCGTGCGGCTCCGGAGCCGGGGTTCATCGAGCGGCAGCTGCTGGCGATGGAGAAGGCCGCGGATGAAGGGCCGCACGGCTTCTTCGTGACCTTCGGCGACATCAAGCCCGGATCGGGGCCGTCGCTTGGACCGGCCTACGGACGGACGTTTGACGGCGGCCTCGTGTTCGTCGCCAAGGCGGTGTATTCCCTGCACAACGCCAAGGTCGTCCAGGTCTCGCTGGAGTCACCGCCGCTCAGCCGGCGCCGGATGCAGGTCCGCAGCCGGGCCCGCTGGCAGGATGTGCCGGAGGTTTCGTTCCACGGTCTGGCGCCCGGCCGGCGCGAAAACGAAGCGAGCTACGCGGAGACCATGTCTGAGTTCAGCGGCGTCGCGGCGTTCCGGCCGGTGCCTTTGCTCCGGTTCGAGGCGGGGACCGGGGCGGAACTGTTCAGGACGTTGGCCGGAGACGAGGAGACGGGGCACCTCGAGCTGTTTGCCGGCGCCCCGGGTGTCGGAGCCGATCCACGCTACCTGCACAGCCAGGCGTCGGCCGCTCTCGACTCGCGCGAAAGCGAAGGCTACACCCGCAGCGGCAGTCTGGTGCGCGCCACCCTGCACGATTACCGGCAGTGGAGCGCCGGTCCCTATTCGTTCCG
>JBDTOB010000528.1:0-2856 GCA_039933435.1 Acidobacteriota bacterium
TGCTGCGCTACATCAAGATCAAGCGCAACGTCGACTACGTGCCTTTCTCCCGGGCGAACATCTACGCACGGGACGATCATTCGTGCCAGTATTGCGGCCGGGTCTTCCCGACCTCCGAGCTCACCTTCGATCATGTCGTGCCGGTGGCGCAGGGCGGCCGCAAGGACTGGGAGAACATCGTCACCTGCTGTGTCAGCTGCAACCGCCGCAAGGGCGGCCGCACGCCGGCCGAGGCGGGGATGCACCTGCGGCGCGTGCCGCGGCGGCCCGACAAGGCCCCCGCGATCCGGATCACCGTGGGACTCAAGGCGGCGCCGGACAGCTGGCGCGATTATTTCTACTGGAACATGGAGCTCGACCAGAGCTGAGCCACCCGCGCCGGGCAGAGCGCACGCGTCCGCCTCCCGCTGGTCCGATTCATTTCCGCACTTCCGATCCGAGAACATGGCACCTGCACCCTCGTCGCGCATTTCCGCGGTCCGTCCGCTCTGGGCCGTGGAAGGCGGACGGATCACGATCGAAGGCTCCGGCTTCGTCGTCGATCCGGTGCTGCCGCGCGTCCTGATCGGCGGCGCGCCGGCGCGGCTGGCCAGTGCGTCTCCGTCGGAGCTGCGGGCGATCGTGCCCGAGGGCCTCGACGGCGGCACCACCCGGGTGCGTATCGAAGAGGCCCCGGGAGAGACCGCCTTCGTCGAGGTCGGCGCACCGCTGGCGACCGGCCTCCACCAGGTGGACAGTCCCGCCTTCGATCGCGACGGGAACCTGTTCGTGACCTTCAGCGGCTCCCGCGGCCAGCAGGGACCTGTGGCGATTTTCGTGGTGCGGCCGGACGGCTCCCGCGAGCCGTTCGTCGCCGATCTGGCCAATCCGACCTCGCTGGCCTTCGATCCGGAGGGCCGACTGCACGTCTCCAGCCGGTTCGAGGGCACGGTGCACCGGATCAGCGCGGACGGCACGGCGACCGTGGTCGCGGCGGATCTCGGCGTCGCCTGCGGCATCGCGTTCTCCGCCGACGGGACGCTGTTTGTCGGCGACCGGTCCGGATCGATTCTCCGCGTCCGCGACGGACGGTCCGAGGTCTTTGCCTCGATCCCGCCGAGCATCGCGGCGTTCCACCTGGCGTTCGGCCCCGACGGCTGGCTCTACCTGACCGCGCCGACGCTCGGCGCCCGCGACAACGTCTACCGGATCTCGCCCGACGGCCGCGTCGAGGTCTTCTTCGCTGGCTTCGGCCGGCCCCAGGGGCTGGCCTTCGACCCCCGCGGCGACCTCTACGTCGTCGATGCCCTCGCGGGTGTGAGCGGGGTCTACCGGCTGACGCTCGGCGGCGTGCCGGAGCCGGAGCAACTGGCGGACGGCGGCGGGCTGATCGGTCTGGCGTTCGATCCGCGCGGCGGCGTGGTGCTGGCGTCGAGCGACACCGTCTTCAGGCTGGGCGGGGCGTCCGGCGCGGCAATACACGCTTGATTCAGCCGCGTCCGGCGGATACGCTTCAACGTCCGCACCCCCGACCATGATTCAGATGCTGCGCCGCAAGCCGATCTCCGAGCTGCTGCCGGAAGGCGAGCACTCGTTGAAGCGCGTCCTCGGCGCCGGCGATCTGATCATGCTGGCCATCGGCGCGGTCATCGGCGCGGGGATTTTCGGCGCCATCGGCACCGCCGCCGCCGGACAGGTCACGGCCAGCGGCGAGGTGGTCCGCTACGGCGCCGGTCCGGCGCTGGTGTTCTCCTTCCTGCTGCTCGGCGGCGCCTGCGCGCTCGCGGCGCTCTGCTACGCGGAGCTGGCGGCGATGATTCCGCAGGCGGGCAGCGCCTATGCCTACACCTACGCCACCCTCGGCGAGCTGGTGGCGTGGATCATCGGCTGGGACCTGATTCTCGAGTACGCCGTCGGCAACGTCGCGGTGGCGATCTCGTGGGGCGACTATTTCACCACGCTGCTGGCCGGCTTCGGGCTGCACCTGCCCGCCTGGATGACGACCGGCTACCGCACCGCGCTCCTCAGCGCCTCGCCGGAGGTGCACGGGCTGCTGCAGACCGCGCCGCACATCGGCCCGCTGCCGCTCCTCGTCAACCTGCCCGCCTCCGGCATCGTCATGTTCATCACCTGGCTGCTGCTGCGCGGCGCCAAGGAGAGCGCCCGCGCCAACAACATCATGGTGGTGATCAAGCTGGCGGCGCTCGCCCTGTTCGTCGCCGTCGGCGCGTCGCATCTCAACACCGCCAACTTGCACCCGTTCGCGCCGAACGGCTTCAAGGGCATCCATCAGGGCGCGGCGATCGTGTTCTTCGCCTACATCGGGTTCGATGCGATCTCCACCGCCGCCGAGGAAACCATCAACCCCAATCGCAATCTGCCGATTGGCATTCTCGGCGGGCTGGCGATCTGCACGGTGATCTACGTGGTGGTGGGCTTCGTGCTGACCGGGATGGTGCCCTACACCGAGCTGGCGGTGGCGGACCCGCTCTCGCGCGCGCTGCAGCTCGCGGGCTTCAACGCCGTCGGCTGGATCGTCGCGCTCGGCGCGGCGGTGTCGATGTCGGCGGTGCTGCTCGTCTTCCAGTACGGCCAGCCGCGCATCTTCTTCGCCATGGCCCGCGACGGCCTGCTGCCGCAGTGGGCCGCGAAGCTGCACCCGACCCGGCGGATTCCCTATGCGACGACGCTGCTGACCGGCGTGCTGGTGGCGTCTGCGTCGCTCATCGGCGACGCCGCGGAAACTTACGACCTCACCAACATCGGCACCCTGTTCGCCTTCGCGCTGGTCTGCGCCGGGGTGCTGGTGCTGCGGGTCACCGAACCGGAACGACCGCGGCCGTTCCGCGTGCCGCTGGTCTGGCCGGTCGCGCTGCT
>JBDTOB010000529.1:0-2854 GCA_039933435.1 Acidobacteriota bacterium
CGGACGGGTCGATCTCCGGCTACCGCTGGAACTGGGGGGACGAGATCGTCGTCAACGCCGCCGACTCCGCCGCCACCATCGTCGGGTCGGCCTGGGCACGCACGTCGCAGTCGGGCGCGGCCGGGGGCGTGGCGCTCGTCAATCCCGACAAGGGCGCGGCCAAGATTACCGCCGCGGCTGCGTCGCCATCGAGCTACGTCGAAGTGCAGGCCTACGCTGCCGCCGGCGTCCCCTACCACGTCTGGTTCCGCATGCAGGCGCAGGGGGACTCCTACAGCAACGACTCGATGTTCGTGCAGTTCAGCGGCGCGGTGACCGCCGCCGGCGCCGCCCTCGACCGCATCGGCACGACCGCCGCGTCCACGGTCATTCTCGAGAATGGCAAGGGGGCGGGCGTCTCGGGCTGGGGCTGGAACGACGACGGCTACGGGACGCTGGGGAGCCCGGTCTACTTCGCGACCTCCGGCCTGCAGACGATCCGCGTGCAGCAGCGCGAGGACGGCGTCATGTGGGATCAGCTGGTCCTCAGCGCCGGCACCTACTTCACCGCGCGCCCCGGGCTGACGCGGGCGGATTCGACGATCGTCGTGCCGCAGAGTGGCAGCGGCATGGTGACCTCGCACGTCTATCCGGCCGCCGGGCAGTACCCGGTGCAGCTCACGGTCACGGACAACGGCGGAGCGACGGCGTCGGCCTGGACCAGCGCCAGCGTCGCGGCGTCGGCCGGCTCGACGCCGCCGCCGTCCTCGACCAACGCCTCGCCGGTGGCGAACGCCGGGGGGCCGTACAGCGGCGCCCGGGGCAGCGCCCTCACCGTCGACGGCAGCGGCTCGAGCGACGCGGACGGGTCGATTGCCGCCTACCGGTGGACCTGGGGAGACGAGGTCGTCGTCAGGGCGGCTGACACCGCGGCGACCGCGATCGTCGGATCGGCGTGGGCGCGCGCCTCGCAGTCCGGCGCTGCTGACGGCGTGGCGCTCGTCAATCCGGACAAGGGCGCGGCCAAGAAAACGGCCGCGGCCGCGTCACCCTCGAGCTACGTGGAGGTGCGCTTCTACGCCGCCGCCGGCGTGCCCTATCACGTCTGGTTCCGGATGCGGGCCGAGGGCGACGCCTACACCAACGACTCGATGTTCGTGCAGTTCAGCGGCGCCGTGACCGCCGCCGGATCCGCCGTCAACCGCATCGGCACGACCGCCGCCTCCATCGTCATTCTCGAGAACGGCAGCGGCGCCGGCATGTCGGGGTGGGGCTGGAACGACGACGGCTACGGGACGCTGGGGAGCGCGGTGTATTTCGCCGCCTCGGGCCTGCAGACGATGCGCGTGCAGCAGCGCGAGGACGGGGTGATGTGGGATCAGCTGGTGGTGAGCGCAGGCACGTATGTCACGACCCGCCCGGGATCGACGCAGGGGGACTCGACCGTCCTCGCCGTGACGTCGAGCAGCGGCGCCTCGCCGTCGCATGTGTATCCCGCGGTCGGCCAGTACCCGATCGAGCTGACCGTCACCGACGACAAGGGCGCCGCCGGCTCGGCGCTGACGACCGCGACGATCAAGTAGGAGGGGTGCGCGCGGCGGGGCGGTCGCGTCACCGCGGCAGCACGATGACCGCGCCCATGGTCGTGCCGTCAGCGGCAGAAAACATCGCGCCGCCATGGGCGCCGATGACGCGGCGCGCGACCGCCAGCTTCAGGCCGGAGCCGCCCCGCCACTCGTCGAACGTGGTGAGTTCTTCGGGACCGGCCGCGGCCAGCGCGCCGATGTGGTCGGCGTCGCCGATCGCCATCCAGCAGACCGGCTTGCCGGCCAGGTCCCGCGCGGCCGCCTGGACCAGCAGCTCCGGGCTGGTGACGACCTCTTTCCGCAGCGCGACCAGGACCGAGGTCAGGGCGATCCGCAGCCGCGCCGCGTCTCCCTGCGCCGTGACTTCTGCCCCCGCTGCCAGCCGCACCTCGACGGGGCCATCGGCGCTCGACGGCAGCGCCTCGATCACTTCCTGCAGCAGCCCCCGAATCGCGACCGGCTGCCGACCGATGCGATACGTGCCGGCCTCGAGCTGGGAGAGGATGCTCATCTCATCCGCGAGCGCGGCCATCCGCGCCCAGGCCTTCTGCGATTCGGTGACGAACTGCCGCTGCCGGTCCGTCAGCCCCGCGTCCGAACTGGTGATGAGCATCCGCAGGTAGCCGGTGCCGACGCTGATGCGATTGCGGAGCTCGTGGGCCGCCAGTCCGAGGAGGCGGGGCCAGTTGGGATCGGGCGGCTCGCTGAACATGCCTGCATTCTAGCGGCGGGTGAACCGCGGAGGGAAGGGCAGCGACGTTTCTGATCCGACGAGCGGCCGACGCGGCCGCGGCCGGGGTGGTTCGCGGCCCGTCGCGGTGGTAGGGTAGAAGCCATGGTGATCAGGACGCGTCCCGTGGTCCCTGCCTCGGACATCACCGACGAACAGTCGTATCTCCGGCGCCGCGACTTCATGCGGCTGGCGGGAGGCGCCGCCGTGGCCGCCGCGGTCCCACTACTGGCGGGATGCGCCGGCGAGCCGGCGGCTGAGGCGGCGGCCGGCGGCGGGCTGCTGTCCGCCGCGCAGACGCCGCTGTCAGGCTACACGCCGCGTGCGGTGGCGACCGACGAGAAGCTCAATACTTTCGACGAGATCACCAGCTACAACAATTTCTACGAGTTCGGCACCGGCAAGAGCGATCCGAAGCGCTACGCCGGCAGCCTCCACACCAGCCCCTGGACGGTCAGAATCGACGGCCATTGCAGCAAGCCGGCGCATTACCAGGTCGAGGATCTGATCAAGCCGCTGGCGCTCGAGGAACGGATCTACCGGCTGCGCTGCGTCGAGG
>JBDTOB010000530.1:0-2850 GCA_039933435.1 Acidobacteriota bacterium
CTAGATCTCCCGCCGCCCTTCCATGGCGCGCTGCATGGTGACCTCGTCGGCGTACTCGAGGTCGCTCCCGACCGGCACCCCCATGGCGATGCGCGTGACGCGCACGCCGAGCGGCTTCAGCAGCTTGGCGAGATAAATGGCCGTGGCCTCCCCCTCGACGTTGGGGTTGGTCGCGAGGATCACTTCGCGGACCCCGCCCTCGCCAACCCGCGTCAGCAGCCCCCGGATCTTGAGGTCGTCCGGGCCGACGCCGTGCAGCGGCGACAGCGCCCCCATCAGCACGTGGTACTTGCCCTTGAAGTCGCGGGTCTTCTCGACCGCGGTCACGTTCTCCGGCTCCTCGACAACGCAGATGAGGCCGGGATCGCGGGCCGCGTCGGTGCAGTAGAAGCAGGGGTCGACGTCGGTGATGTTGCTGCAGGTCGTGCAGTAGGTGACGCGCTCCTTGACCTCGCGCATCGCCTCGGCGAGCCGTTCGACCTCCTCGCGCGGCGTCTTGAGGACGTGGAAGGCGAGGCGGTGGGCGCTCTTCGCGCCGATGCCGGGCAGGCGCTGGAACTGTTCGGCCAGCTTCTTCAGCGGATCGGGCTGGGCCATCAGGAAAGGCCGGGGATTTTCATGCCGCCCATCATCCCCCCCATCTGCTGCGACATCTCCTCGTCCGCCTTGCGGTAGGCGTCGTTGAGCGCGGCCAGGATCAGGTCCTGCAGCATCTCGACGTCGTCTTTCGACACCGCCTCGGGATCGAGCTTGAGCGACTGGACCTGCTTGGCGCCGTTGATGACGACCGACACCATGCCGCCGCCGGCAGTCGCCTCGACGCGCATTTCGGCCATCTGCTTCTGCAGCTTCTCCTGCATCTGCTGCGCCTGCTTCATCATCGCCTGGATGTTCATATCGTGACCTCGCTTGGAGAGGAGTGGACGGTTACATCTCCTCGACGTCTTTGATTTCCGCCGCGAAGACGTCGAGCATGGCTTGAACGCCGGTATCGGCGAGCGCCTGCTGGCGCAGCTCGGTCTGCCGATCGCCGCCGGGCGCGGCCGGATCCGCCGCGGGTTGACCCTGGCCGCCCGCCGGCACGGTGACCTCCGCCGAGACCACGGTCATCCGCCGTCCCGAGAGCTGGGAGGCCAGCGCATCGAGCCACTGCCGGCTCTGATCGAGCTGGACGCGGAGCGCGCGGTGCTGCGGCGCGAAGGTGAAGACGACCTGATCTCCCTGCACGTCGATCCGCTGAGCCTGGGCGACCACGGTGCCGTAGAAGAACTTCTTGGACTTGCGGACCTCGGCGAGGAACGCGTCCTTGAGTTGGTCGGGCGCGACCTGCTGCACGTCCGGCATCGGGTCGCCGCCCGATGGGGCGGCAGCCGCGGTGGCCCGGCTGGCGTCCTTGCGCGCCTCCACGGCCTTGACGGTCGCGGCGGCCACGGACGGCGGCCGCGGCGGCGGTGGTGCGGGACGCCGCGGCGCCTCCGGCTGTGCGGAGGCTGGAGCCGCGGCAGGCTTGGGCGCAGCCAGCGGTGTCGCCGGTCGTGCCTGGGGGACCGGGACCACCGCGCGCGGAGCCGCGGGCGCGAGGGCGGCGCGGCCGGACGGCGCGCCCCCCTTGTCGAGCCCCTGGATCAGCTCGGCGATCGGCACGAGCTGGCGCAGGTGGACCCACCGCAGCAGCGCCATCTCGAGGTGGTAGCGCGGATACGCGGACCCGCGGATCTCGTACTCGGCCTTGGTCAGCACATCGAAGGCGCGCATCAGGTCCTCGGCCGAGAACCGCGCCGCGAGCGCGCGCAGCCGGTCGCGCTCCGACTCCGCCGCGAGCTCGGGGTCGGCCAGCCGCGAGGGATCGACGTTGACGACCAGGATGTCGCGCGTCAGCCGCGCCAGCTCGCGCACGACCAGGCGCAGGTCGTAGCCGAACTCGACCGCCTGCCCGGCCAGCGCGAAGGCGGCGGCGCCATCCTCGCGCGCCACCGCGTCGGCGACGTCGAACAGCAGATCGCGGCGCACCAGCCCGAGCACGGTCGAGACATCGTCGGCGGCAATCGCCTCGCCGGCGAACGCCAGCACCTGGTCGAAGGCGCTCTGGGCGTCGCGCATGCTGCCGTCGCCGGCGCGGGCGATCAGCATCAGCGCCGGCTCGTCGATGCGGATCTGCTCGGCCTCGGCGATGCGCCGCAGCTGATCGACGATCGCCTTGAGGCCGATGGTCCGCAGCTCGAACACCTGCGACCGCGACTGGATGGTCGGCGGCACCTTTTCGAGCTCAGTCGTCGCCATCATGAAGACGACGTGGGGCGGCGGCTCCTCGATCGACTTCAGCAACGCGTCGAACGCCGAGCCCGACAGGCGATGGACTTCGTCGATGATGAAGATCTTATAGCGGTCGCGGACGGGGGCGATCCCGAGCCCGTCGATGATGACGTCGCGGACGTTGTTGATGCCGGTATTGGTCGCCGCGTCGATCTCCATCACGTCCATGTCGCGCCCCTGCGCGATCTCGACGCAGGCGTCACAGCCGCCGCAGGGATCGGGCGTCGGCCCCTGGTCGCAGTTGAGGCAGCGGGCCAGGATCCGCGCCGTGGTCGTCTTGCCGACGCCGCGCGGCCCGGCGAAGACGAACGACTGCGCAATCCGCTTGGCGACGATCGCGTTCCGCAGGGTCTGGGTCACCCCTGCCTGACCGATCACGTCGTCGAAACGCTGCGGACGCCACTTGCGGGCGAGTACCTGGTAGGCCAAGGAACGTTTTTAAGGTTAGAAGGCTGAAGTTCGAAAAGGCTGAATTGACGAGCCCCACCGCGACCCGGGGAACCTGCGGCACATGTCAGGATCTGCTTAGCGCTGCTG
>JBDTOB010000531.1:0-2839 GCA_039933435.1 Acidobacteriota bacterium
ATCGTCCGGACCAGCTTCCGCTCCTTGACGTCGATGACCGCGATGCCGCCGGCGCGGCCGAGCGACACGAACAGCTGCGCGCCATCGGCGGACAGCACCCCGCCCATCGGGCGCGACGGCGTCGGCGCGCCGTCGAGCTTCGGAATCGGAATGGTGCCGGCGCCCTTGTGAGTGCGGACGTCGACGACGCTGATCATCGCGGCGTTCTCGTTGGTCACGAACGCGGTGTTGCCGTCCCGGCTGAAGATGACGGCGCGGGGACGCGCCCCGGTGGGGACACGGGCGATGACCTTGTGGGTGGCGGCGTCGATCGCGAACACTTCGTTGTCCCCCTCGCACGTGACCCAGATCTCGCTGCCATCGGGGCGCACCGTCACGCCTTCGGGCTCTTCGCCGACCGGTGTGCGGCTGGTGATGGTGCCGGAGGTGAGGTCGACGACCGACATCTGCGCCGCGTCCTCGTTCGACACGTACAGCGTCCGGCCATCCGGCGACAGGTCGAACACTTCTGGATCCTGACCGCTGGGATAGGTGCGCACCACTTTGTGGGTGGCGAGATCGACGACGCCGATGCCGTCCGCCGTCCGGTCGGCGGGGGGCAGCTTCGACTCGTCAACGCCGGGGCCCGCGATCGGCGACCCGGACAGGGCGACGAGCAGCTGGCTGCCGTCGCGCGACAGCCGGATGCCGCGGGGGCGCTTGCCGACCGGAATGGTTTCGAGCACCTGGCCGCTCGCGGGATCGACCACGAAGACGTTGCCACCGGTTTCGTCGGAGACGTAGAGACGCGGCCCCGTCGGCGCGGCGGCCGGGGTGGCGGCGGGAGTAGCGGCGGCCGGAGCGGCGTCAGTCTTCGCCGGTTCAGATCGCCCGCACCCGGCTGCGGCCAGCGCGATCAGCAGGGCCACGGCGTGGCCCGCGGTCGTTCTCTTTCGCATCGATACCTCCGGAATCCGAGTGGCCGACGTATGGATCGGTTTCGCGTCCGGCATGCCACCGCGGGTGGACAGGCCGTCGCGTCTAGTAGGAGATGGCGTCGCGCTTCTGCGACAGCTTCTGCGCATCGAGGCCGGGCACTTGCGACAGCGTGTCGAAATCCTGGATCGGCCCGTGATCCTTGCGATAGGCGACGATGGCCTCGGCTTCTGCGTCGGAGAGCTTGAGGACCGTTTCGAGATCCTTGACGGCGCCGCGGTTGACGTTGATCCGTCCGTAGTGGCCGACGAGATACTCGAGCACCGCATTGAAGTCGTCGTCGGACCCCTGCGCGCCGCGCTCGACCATCTTGTCGATGACCTCGCCCCACTGGTCGCGGGTGCGGCGGTTGGAGAGAATCCGCTGCGCATCGTGGCAGAGGCTGCAGACCCGCATATAGACGGCGAGGTTCTTGTCGTCGGCCGGCGAGGAGGGCGCGGCGCCCGGCGCGGCGGTCGAGGATGCGGTCTGCGGAGGGGCGGCCTGCGCAGGAGCGGTTTGCGGCGTCGCCTGCGCAGGAGCGGGTTGCGGCGGCGTCGTCTGCGGGGCCGCGGCCCCGGGCGGCGTGGATTGCCCGGCGCTGGCGGCGAGCGTGCCGGCCAGGACGGCGGAGGCTGCAAGCAGGGTCCGGTGAATCGCCTTCATATGGATCTGGTGATGATGAGCCCGGCGCTCCAGCGGGCGCCTTTTCCATGATAGCGAGTTTGCAGCATTCGTTCCACGTTCCGATCCGGATGGGCTGCAAATCGAGTACCCTGCCGTCGGATCCAGAGCCCCGGCGCTCGCGGAACACGACGGTCTGCGCCGACGGTGTTCGTGCTCTGAAGGAGCTTCTGACTTATGACCGCAATTTGCCGCGTGTGGAGTGGGGTCGTCCTGGCGACGATCCTGTCGGCCGGTGTGCTGCAGGCGCAGGGGCGCGGCGGCGGCGCGTGGACGACGGTCGGGGGCGATGCGCAGCGGACGTCGTCCCAGCGGACCGACCCGAAGATCTCGGTCGAGGCGCTGCAGAAGCCCGAGTTCCAGTTTCTCTGGAAGCGCAAGATCGACGAAGGCAGCGCCCGGGCGCAGCTGACTCAGCCGATCCTGCTGCCCAACATCATCGCCTACAAGGGCTTCAAGGCGCTGGCGTTCGTGGCCTCGAGCAGCGGTACCGTTCAGTCGATCGATTACGAGCTCAATCGCGTCTTCTGGACCCAGCGGCTCGCTCGCGCCGCCGCGTCGGCCGCGACGGCGGCGTGTCCGTCGATGCCTCCGGCCCTCACCAAGGCGACGGCCGCGGCCCTGCCGTCGGCCGGCGGACGCGGACGGGGCGCCGGGGCCGGCGCCGGCGGCCGCGGCGCGGCGCCGCAGGGCCCGGTCATGCCCGGCGGCCGCGATGCGGGCGACAACGTCTACGCGATGGCCGGCGACGGCATGGTGCACCTGATGAACCCGCAGGTCGGCACCGACCAGATCCCGCCGATCAAATTCCTGGCGCCCGGCGCCAGAGTGGTGGGCTCGATCCTCGTCGACAACGTCCTCTACGCGGCGACGACGGGCAACTGCGGCGGCGCCGCCAACGGGGTCTGGGCGCTCGACATCCTGGGCGAAGGCCGGCCGGTCACCAGCTTCGAGACGAAGGGAACGGGGGTCGCCGGGGCCGTCGCCCCGACGTTCGGCACCGACGGTACCCTCTACATCGCCACCGCCGCCGGCGAGTCGCCGCTGGCCAGTACCGTGGTCGCGCTCGAGCCGAAAACGCTGAAGCAGAAGGACTCGTTCACCGCCGCCGCGGCCTTCACCTCGGCGCCAATCGTCGTTCAGCATAAGGGCAAGGATCTGGTCGTCGCGGCCAACAAGGACGGACGCCTGTATGTCCTCG
>JBDTOB010000532.1:0-2838 GCA_039933435.1 Acidobacteriota bacterium
ACGACCACGATCACCAGCCAGCGGACCGCGTAGATCGGCATCGACTTGACGATGTAGGCGGCGAGCAGCACGCCGGGGACGCCGCCGATGGCGAGCCCCAGCGCGGCGCGGAGGCCGTAGGAGCGCTCGCGGATGAATCGCAGGCTGCCGACCGGCATCAGGAACGCGCACGAGCCCATCATGATCGGGAAGGCCGCCTTCGGGTCCATGCCAAGCAGGCTGATCAGGATCATGCAGGGGGCGTAGAGCCCGATCCCGAGCGACATCAGCGCTCCGAGAACGAAGTTGACGCCGATCCCGATGACCAGCTTCGTGCCGCGGACGCCGAGCGCCTCCCCGCCGCCGGGGAACAGATTGAACTGGGCCATCAGCATCAGCAGCGCGGCGCCGAGGAGCGCCGCCCCCATGCCGATCTGCACCTTGTGCTTCGGCCAGGCGGAGACCACCCCGGCGCCAAGCCAGGCGCCGAGCACCGCGGCCGCGATCAGCGCGAACAGCGTGACGATGTCCACCTGGACGATGGTGGTGTAGATGAGGGCCTGGGCCACCGTCGGCAGCGTGTGGCCGACGTTGAGAGTCCCGGGAATGACGCGGTCGGGGACGCTGCGCAGCCCGCGAAAGATCGCCGTGGTGGTCGCGAACGAGCCGATGCCGAGGGTATCGAAGAAATTGGTCACCGCGCCGATGCCCACCTGGGCGGCCGTGGGGGCGCCGGCATCGGTCGCCGCGGACGCCTCCGCCTCGGGGTGGCGGCGGATGGCGACGATGGCCGCGCCCCAGCCGGCGATGAAGACCGCCGTGAGCGCGCCGAGCGCCGTCTGCAGCGCGAGGATCGGATTGAGTCCCATGCGACGTGATCTCCTTCAGGGTCGCGGAAGCGTACCGGCACGGGATGATACCCCGTCCGGATGGCGAGCGGCCCGGCGCGGGCGTAGAGCTCCGCGGAGCAGCAGTCTCGCCGGCAGGCCGATCGCGAGGGAGGCGTCGCGCCAGCGGCTCACGAGCCGAGTGTTTTCTCGAACGCGGCGTAGGGCATCAGCATCGTCTGCTCGAAGGCTTCGGAGAAGGCGGTGCCCCTGCCGACGGCTTCGAGGAGACTGACGACGGCGGGGGCGCCGGCGCGCTCGAACATGTTCTGGACCGCAACCGCGCTCTGCGCGTAGGCGAGCGCGGCGGCGTCCGACGAGAGGCTGGCGAACGAGCGCTCGAGGCGGGCGAGCGGAATCAGCGTGCCTGCGGCGTGGACCAGTGCCCGTCCGCGGGCCGGGTCGCTGCCCTCGAAGCGGACCGCGAGCCCTTCGTCCAGCCAGTACGGCACCCCGGCCGGCGCGATGCTGTGGACCAGTGCGTGGGTGAACTCGTGGGCGAGCACGCGCTCGAATTCCACCTGGTCGTCGAGCGCCCCCTGCACCGGCACCCGGATGCGGCCGTCGTAGGCGCCTCCGGCCCACCGGGGCGACTGGGTGATGTCGTGGAACTGCTCGCGCGTGTAGAGCACGACGGTGATGACGTCGGCGGGGTAGGTATAGAGCGCGGTGCCGATGCGGAGGTACGCCGATTCGAGAATCGCGACCGCGCGCTCGGCGAGCTGCGCCTCGGCGGGCCCTTCGAACATCACCGTGAAGTGATTGCCGAGCCGGTGGCCGAAGCCGTTGTGAAGCGCCGTCTCCTTCCGCCACGCCTGCAGCTGCTGCACCAGCCGGGGATGGTCGGGGGCGTGGGCGAGCGCCTGCTGGTAGACATCGATGGCGGCGTCGACGTCGCCGGTCCGGTAGAGGACCGCGCCGAGGACCAGCGACGCCTCGGTCAGCCCGGGCTGGACCTTCAGCGCGTCGATCAGCAGCCGCCGGGCGTCGTCTTCCCGTCCCTGGAGGTGAGCGGCGATGCCGGCGCCGAGCATCAGCGGCGCCTGCTGCGGCGCGAGGCGGAGGGCGGCGTCGAAAGCCGCCGCGGCCTCGGCGACGCGCCCGCCGTCGAGCGCTTCCCAGCCGGTGCGGGCCAGCTGGGCGGGGCTGTCCGACTGGAGGGCGAGCGCCGGCGCAGCGGCCAGACAGGCGACAAGCAGCGCCGCGGACATCCGCATGCGGCGATCATAACCTGCGGCCGGCCACGGATGGCGGCTGGAGTCGTGCTACGCTCAGGTATCTCTTCCCGTGAGGTGAGTATGTTCAGACTGATGTCCGCCTGCGTGGGCGTCGTGGCAATGGCGGCCGCCATACCGACCGCGGCCCAGACGCCCGCCGCGCCGCAGAATCCCGGAGAGCTCAAGGTTGGCGATCAGGCGCCGGCCTTCGCGCTTCAGGGGTCAGACGGCAAGATCCACAAGCTGTCCGACTACAAGGGCAAGACCGTGGTCCTTGCCTGGTTTCCGAAGGCCTTCAGCGGTGGTTGAACGGCCGAATGCAACTCGCTCCGTGCGAGCGGGGAACTGATTCGCGGGTACGACGTGGCCTACTTCATGGCCAGCGTTGATTCACCCGAGGACAACAAGGCGTTTGCCGAAAAGGAACACGCCGATTTTGCAATCCTGGCGGATCCCGACAAGAAAATCGCCAACGCCTACGGCGTGATTCCGCCCGGACGTCCGCCGGACCGGCAGTTCGCGTCGCGGTGGACCTTCTATATCGATGGCAGCGGCAAGATTCTCGCCATCGACAAGGACGTCAAGCCGGCGACCGCCGGTGAAGCCGTGGTCGCGAAGCTGACCGAGCTCGGCGTCAAGAAGCGCGCCGGCAAGTAGCGGGCTCTGACAATGCTGCGCGCGGGATGACGATCCGCGCGCGGCATTGCCTTCGGCGGGAGGCGCCAGGATCCGGGCGTCCGCCGGATTCAGGCGCC
>JBDTOB010000533.1:0-2836 GCA_039933435.1 Acidobacteriota bacterium
CCGCCTTCGGCTTCTCGATGATTTACGTCGTCTTCAACGACGACGTCGACCAGTATTTCGCGCGCGCACGCGTCCTCGAGCGAATGAGCCTCGTGGTCAGGAGCCTCCCGGCTGGCGTCGCCCCGACGCTGGGGCCGGATGCGACCGGGGTCGGCCACGTCTTCTGGTACACCCTGGACAGCGACACGATGTCGCTGCGCGACCTGCGCAGCCTCCAGGACTGGTTCGTCCGCTACCAGCTGAACGCCGTCCCCGGCGTGGCCGAGGTCGCGTCGGTCGGCGGCTTCGTCCAGCAATACGAGATCGACGTCGATCCCAACCGGCTGCGCACTTACAACCTGCCGCTCAGCGCCGTTGTCTCGGCGGTCCGCGACAGCAATCTCAACGTCGGCGGCAACGTCCTGTCGTCGAACGGCGCCTGGCTGATCGTCCGCGGCGTCGGGCTGATTCAATCGCTCGACGACGTCCGGCAGATCGTCGTCGGGGCGTCGGGCGGTGTGCCGATCTACGTGGAACAGGTGGCTGACGTCCACCTCGGGAATGCCTTCCGTGTCGCCGCGCTGGTGAAGGGCACGAAAGAAAGCGTCGGCGGCGTCGTCGTCGCCAGGACCGGCGTCAACACCATGGCGGTGATCGATGGGGTCAAGGCCCGGATCGCCCAGATCGAACCAGGCCTGCCGCCGGGCGTGCGGATCGTCCCCTTTTACGATCGATCCGAGTTGATCGAGCAGGCGTCCGGGACCCTGCGGCGCGCGCTCGTCGAGGAGCTCCTGCTGGTGACGCTGGCGCACGTCGTCTTCCTGCTGCACTTCCGGTCGATCCTGATCGTGACGCTGCCGCTGCCGCTGGCGGTGCTGACCGCGTTCCTGGGGATGTACTACGCCGGCATCTCGTCCAACATCATGAGCCTTGCCGGCATCGCCATCGCCATCGGGGTGCTGGTCGACGCCGGTATCGTGGTCACCGAGAACGCCTTCCGCTTCCTCGAGCAGCGGCAGGTCGACCCGCGCGATCGCCGGCTCGTCTACGACACCGTGCTGGAGTCGACGCGGCTGGTGGGGCGGCCGGTGTTCTTCTCGATGGCCATCATCCTGCTCGCCTTCGTCCCGGTGTTCGCGCTGACCGGGCAGGAAGGCAAGCTGTTCCACCCGCTGGCGTTTACCAAGACCTTTGCGGTCCTCGCCGCCACCGTCATCGCGATCACGCTGGTGCCGGTCCTCTGCACGCTGCTGCTCGGCGGCCGCTTCCGGGCCGAGGAGGACAACCCGGTGATGCGGGTGCTGCGGCGCATCTACCGCCCGGCGCTCGAGACCGCGCTCTCCCATCGCCGCCTGACCGTCGGCATCGCGGCGCTGCTCTTCGCCGGGGCGCTGCTCGTCGGACGGGGCATCGGCAGCGAGTTCATGCCGCCCCTGAACGAAGGCGACCTGATGTTCATGCCGATCGCCGACCCGAGCATTTCGCTCGAGGAGAACACCCGGATCGCCCAGCGGCAGAACGAGGTGCTGCAATCGTTTCCCGAGGTCGCCTATGTGGTCGCCAAGATCGCGCGCGCCGACACCTCCACCGACCCGGCGCCTCTGAACATGACCGAGACCGTCGTCCACCTCAGACCCCGGAACACCTGGCGGCCGGGGCTGACGCTCGGCCGGCTGCGCGCCGAGATGAGCGCCGCGGTGCGGCTTCCCGGGGTTGCCAATATCTGGACGATGCCGATCATCAATCGGATCGACATGCTGACGACCGGCATCCGCTCTGAGGTGGGTGTCAAGGTGTTCGGCAGCGATCTCGAGGTGCTCGAGGCCGCGGCGCGGCGGATCGCCGAGGTCGTGCGCGGTGTGCCTGGCGCCAGCGAGGTCTATCCCGAGCAGGTGACCAGCGGGCAGTACCTCAACATCGTCATCGACCGACCGGCGGCGGCGCGCTATGGGATACGCGTGGGCGATATTCAGCAGGTCATCGAAACGGCGGTGGGCGAAACCGTGCTGACGACCACCATCGAGGGACGGCAGCGGTTCCCGGTCCGGGTGAGGTACGCGCCGCAGTACCGCTCCGATCCGGAGCTGCTCGGGCGGGTGCTGGTCACCGCCGCCAACGGCGCGCAGATTCCGCTGAGTCAGGTGGCGCGGATCGAGCACACCCGCGGCCCGGCGATGATCTCGGCCGAGAACGGGCTGCTGGTGGCCACGGTGCTGATGAACGTCCAGGGACGCGACGTCGGCGGCTTCGTCGAGGAGGCGCGTCAGGCGGTGGCGCGGCAGGTGTCGCTGCCGGCTGGCTCCTACATCGGCTGGAGCGGACGCTGGGAGAACCAGGAACACGCGCGGCAACGGCTGCAGGTCGTGGTGCCGATCGTCCTGCTCATCATTTTCGTCCTGCTCTACTTTACCTATCACTCCCTGCTGGAGGCGGCGCACGTGCTGCTCACCGTCCCGTTCGCGCTGACGGGCGGCATCTACCTGCTGTGGCTGCTCGGCTACAACTTCTCGGTCGCCGTCTGGGTCGGCTTCATCGCGCTGTTCGGCACCGCGGTCCAGACCGGCGTGGTCATGGTGATCTACCTCGAAGAGGCGGTCGCCCGGCGGCAGGCGGCGATGGGCGGCGCCCTGACCCGAGCGGCGCTGCGTGAGGCCATCGTCGAGGGGGCGCTGCTGCGGCTGCGGCCCAAGGTCATGACCGTCTCCACGGTGATTGTCGGGCTGCTGCCGATCATGTGGAGCACGCGGGTGGGCGCGGACGTCATGAAGCCGCTCGCGACGCCGGTGCTGGGCGGCATGGTGTCGTCGCTGCTGCACGTGCTGGTGGTCACGCCGGTGTTGTTCTACTGGCTGCACGA
>JBDTOB010000534.1:0-2835 GCA_039933435.1 Acidobacteriota bacterium
GACCTCGGGCCGCGCTTTCGCGGCGAGTTTCTCGACCGCTATGTCCCGGCCACGCCGCGTCCACAGCTGCCGGTCTTTCATTCCGTCGGCGCCAGCGACGCGCTGGAGGCCGCGGACGTGAAGACGCGGCTCGACGACGGCCTGCCGGACACCCTCGAGGCCTGGATCCCGCGCGACGGGCTGATCCGCTTCAAGATCAAGCTCAACGGCGGCAATCTCGAGGCCGACTTCGACCGCGTCGTCCGCATCGACCGCGTCGTCAGTCGTGCCCAGGCGGCGCGCGGTGCGGCAGAGCGGAAGTACTCACTCGACTTCAACGAGGGCTGTCCCGACGTCGAGTATCTGCTGGAGTGCCTGCGGCGGATCCGGGAGACGACCCCGCGCGGCTTCGAGCGCATCCTCTACATCGAGCAGCCGACGGCGCGCGATCTCGCGAGCAATCGCGCCAACGTGATGCACAAGGCGGCGAAGCTGCGTCCGGTCGTGATTGACGAGTCGCTGACCGATCTCGAGTCGCTGCTGCTGGCGCGCGAGATGGGCTACACCGGTGTCGCGCTCAAGGCCTGCAAGGGGCAGACGCAGGCGATGCTGATGGCGGCCGCGGCGCAGAAGTACGGGATGTTCGTCTGTGTGCAGGACCTGACCTGTCCCGGCGCCTCGCTGATTCATTCCGCGGGGATTGCGGCGCGGGTGCCGGGAAACGCCGGCATCGAGGCCAACGCGCGGCAGTTCGTGCCGGCCGCCAACGCTGCCTGGGAGCCGGGGTTTCCGGGGCTCTTCACCATCCACGACGGCATGATGCGGACGGGGCAGCTCACCGGTCCGGGCCTCGGGGCGGTGCCGTCCCGGACCGCGCCGCAGCTTCGCCAGCCGTCCGCCTGAAAGGGGCATGACCATGGACGCATCACAACTCAGCCGCCGCGAGTTCCTGCAGGCCGCCTCGCTTGGCGCCGCGGTGACGGCGCTGCCACGGACCCTCGGTGCGGATCCCGCCCCGCCGCGCTGGAAGATCATCACCTTCAGCAAGCCGTTCATTCACCTCAATTTCGAGGACACCGCTGATCTGGTGGCGGATGTCGGCTGGGACGGGATCGAATGCCCGGTCCGCAAGACCTTCACGCACATCGATCCGGCACGGGTCGAGGACCAGCTCCCGAAGATGGTCGAGGCGCTCGGCAAGCGCGGGCGGGACGTCGCGATGATCACGACCGACATCACCAGCGTGACGCCCGAGGCGGAGCGCATCCTGCGCACCGCCGCGCAGCTCGGCATCCGGCGTTATCGGCTGGGCCCGATCTACTACGTCCCCGACACGCCGATTCCCCGGCAGCTCGACGAGATCGCGGTGCGCATCCGCGACCTCGCGCAGTTCAACCGGACGCTGAAGATCCAGGGGGCGATCCAGAACCATTCGGGGAAGAACTACTTCGCCGCGCCGGTCTGGGACGCGTTCGAGGTGCTGCGCGCGCTGCCGCCAGAGGACATGGGGTTTGCCTTCGACATCGGACATGCCACGCTCGAGGGGGGGCTGTCGTGGCCCATCCAGGTCCGTCTCGCCGCGCCCCGCTACAGCGTCGTCTACGTCAAGGACTTCCACTGGGAGAAGAAGGCGGGCGGGTGGGAGCCGGAGTGGTGCGCGCTCGGCGAAGGCATGGTCAGCCCGACCTTCTTCCGGATGCTGGAACAGTCGGGCTACAGCGGCCCGGTCTGCCAGCACAACGAGTACGACATGGGCAAGACGCCCGCGGAGCATCTTCGCCACTACAAGGCGGATTTGAAGACGCTCCGCGGCTGGCTGGCCGGCGATCAGGCCAGGTAGGTCCTGAAGTGCGCCAGCATCCGGCGCGCCATCTCGTCGCTGAGAACGTGGCCCGAGCCGGGCTCGATGTAGTACGAGAAGCGATCGCGGGCGCCGCGCGCGGCGTAGGCGCGGCCGATCTGATCGACGGCCTTCTTCACCTCTGCGATCGGGCTGCCGCTGTCGGTCTCGCCGAAGTTGAGGTGCAGGGCGCGCGGCGCGATCATCGCGGCAATATCCGGGGTGTCGCCGACCTCGCGCCAGCCGGGCACGTAATTCGGGAAGCAGTGGATCAGGTCGGTCCGTTCCATGGCCGCATATGTCGGCAGGCAGCAGTTGGCGACCAGCGCCTTGAGGCGCGGCTCCCACGGGCCGACCATCCAGGTATGGGTCGAGCCCATCGAGTGCCCGTAGCAGCCGACGCGGCTCGCGTCCACTTCCGGCCGGCTCACCAGGTAATCGACGGCGCGGCGCATGTCGGCGATGTTCTTCCAGGCGAGCGATTTGCCGGCGACGACCTGCATGGCGAAGAGATAGTGCTCGAGGTTCCGGCCGTTGAGCGCGCCGCGCTGGTTGCGCTCGCCGAACCCGGCGGCGTCCGGGCAGAGGACGACGTAGCCTTCGCGGGCGAGGGCGACGCCGGTGTGATGCATCGCCGCGCCTTCGAGACCCGCGGGCTCCGCCTTGCCGATGGGATAGGCGCCGTTGTGCTGGTGCCAGACGCAGACGGCGGGCCTCGGCCCTGCCGCGGCGGCGGCGTCGGGGACGAGGAGGTAGGCCGCGATCCGCTCCCCGGGCTCGACCAGGTAGGTGATGCGCTCGAGCCGGTAGCCGTCCTTCTGCGTAGTCTGCTCGACGATGGGCTGCAGCGGCCCGTACTCCGGCCACGGCCCACCCAGACACGCCATCAGCTTCTGCTTCGTCGGCGCGCCCTTGCGATCACGCGTCGGCATGGCCCCTCCGCCGGGCTGCTGCGGCGGCCACAGCGCTGCCGCCACCGGTGCGCCGGCGGCGCGGCCGATGAACTGGCGTCGCGA
>JBDTOB010000535.1:0-2835 GCA_039933435.1 Acidobacteriota bacterium
ATCCGTGTGGGACTATCCGCGGCCACCCAGGATTGCGTCGGATGTCCGTGAGGTGGTTGTCCGTGTTGGCGCACACGAGGTCGCGCGCTCGAGACGAAGTGTGCGTCTGCTGGAAACCGCGAGCCCGCCCACGTTCTACGTGCCGCCAGACGACGTCCGAATGGAGTTCCTCCAGATGGAGGGTGGCGTCTCGCGTTGCGAGTGGAAGGGTGAGGCGCACTACTGGTCGGTGATTGTGCCCGGCCGTCGGGTGAACGCGGCCGCGTGGATGTACGAAGATCCGCTGCCCGGGTACGAACTTCTCCGAGGCTACGTAGCTTTTTATCCTTCCCTGGTTGAATGCACGGTCGATGCGATTTCAGTCGTCGCGCAGCCCGGCCGGTTTTATGGCGGGTGGGTCACTCCTGAACTCGTCGGGCCGTTCAAAGGTGAACCCGGATCCGAGGGATGGTGAAGCCGACGCGCCCGATCTGTGACATCGAGCCCCTCAGCCACGAGACTCCTTTTTCCCCTCGGAAGTAGCCGAGAGCCTTCGTCAAAATTTGAATAGCCTTTAGGAACAGGCTATTATGGCTTTTATGAAGAAGGCGAGTATTACGGAAGCGAAGAACAACCTCAGTCTGCTCATTGACGGCCTAAAAGGCGGGTCACCCGTACTCATTGTCGACCGCGGGCGTCCTGTTGCGCGACTTGAGCCGGTCACGAATGGCGTCCGTGTAGATGACGACAGCCCTTTAGGCGGGCTGGTTCGAGACGGGATCGTGCGACCGGCTCGAGGCGGCTTCCCGACATCTCTGCTTACCGATACCCCTCCGTGTCCAACGGACGGCGCCTCGGGTGTACGAGTGCTCATCGAAGACCGCCGTGCAGGACGATGAGGTTCTGGGACGCCTCTGCGATCGTGCCGCTCCTGATCAGTGAAGCGTCGACCGCACACATGCAGGGTCTCGCCAGTGCAGATTCGGTGATGCTCGTCTGGTGGGGCACTGAGGTCGAGTGCGCGTCCGCGATCGCCCGCCTCGAACGCGATGGCACGCTTGTCGAGCCGGCGGTCGCCCAGGCCTTCGAGCGGCTGAAGCAACTCACCAGAGGTTGGCACGAAGTCGACCCAAGCGACGCCGTCCGGGAAGCATCAGTTCGATTTCTGCGTGTGCATCCGTTGCACGCCGCCGACGCCCTGCAGCTTGCGGCCGCGTTCGTGGCGGCGGACCGTCGTCCCGCATCTTTGGCACTGGTTACCCTCGACGATCGTCTCGGCGCTGCCGCCCGGAAGGAAGGATTTGCACTGACCGATGTCCCGCCGTCGGAGTAGCGGTCGGAACTTCCAATCGCCGCTCGGTGGCGCTTTCGGAAAGAGCTGTCAGTTTGCGGAGTGTTCGAGTCGGTGCGTCACGCCACCGCCGAGGGCGCTTCCTGCCTTTCCCGCCTCCCGCAGGAGTGGGGTGGGGTGAGGGTTGAGCGCGCCAATCACCGAGTTGTACCCACAAAACAGACGTAATTGGCGGAGAGAGAGTCCGCCGAAGACTCGTCCGGTTCTGTCTTGGTCAGTCCACCAAACTCGTGCGTTCCCTCTGAGAATTGACGCAGACGGTCTTAGGTTGTCCATTGACGTTCGCCTCCATCCTGCATAGGATGGGGGACGAGATGGGGGACGCTCCGACCGACCCGCCGCCCGATACTCAACCTGTCACCCCGCGGAAGCCTCGCGGCCGCCACCCGCAGCAACGCTTGAGTGCCGTCAAGGTGCGCCAGGAGGCCCGTCCTGGGCGCTACCGCGACGGGGGCGGCCTGATGCTCTACATCGACCGCACAGGCGCTCGGCGTTGGGTCTTGCGCATCGTCGCGAAAGGCCGGCGGGTCGATGTCGGCTTGGGCTCGGCCCTGACGGTCAAGCTCGCTGACGCTCGGGAGGAAGCGGCACGCCTGCGCCGGATCGCCCGGGCCGGCGGCGATCCACTGGCCGAGCGCCAGAAGGGCCGGCGCGCGGTGCCGTCGTTCGCTGAGGCGGCACGCACGGTCCACGGGCAGCTCCGCCCGACCTTCCGCAATCCGAAGCACGCCGCGCAGTGGCTCAGCTCGGTCGAGAGGTATGCCGCGACGATCGCCGACCGCCCGATCGACGCGATCGGCACAGCGGACGTCCTCAAGGCGCTGACGCCGATCTGGACGAGCAAGCCCGAGACGGCGCGCCGGGTGAAACAACGGATTCAAGCAGTGCTCGAGTGGGGGCGGGCGGCCGGCTTCTGCCAGGGTGACAACCCCGCCGCGGCCGTGACCCGCGTCTTGCCGAAAGTGCGCGCGAGCCAAAAGCATCATGCGGCGCCGCCCTACGGACTCGTACCGGCGTTCCTGCGGGATCTCCACGAGACGTCGGCCGGGCGCTCGACCAAGTTGGCCTTCGAGTGGTTGATCTTGACCGCGACCCGCACGACCGAAACGCTCCGCGCGGAATGGAGCGAGATCGATCGAGATGCGAAGGTGTGGACCATCCCGGCCGCGCGCATGAAAGCAGGCCGGCCGCACGTCGTCCCCCTCAGCGATCGCGCGCTGGTGATTCTTGACGAGGCGGCGGCGATCGGCGATGGCGGGCCGTTCATCTTCTGCGGCCGCCCGTCGCGTCCGCTGAGCGGCATGGTGTTTCTGATGTGCCTTCGCAGCATGGAGCGCCGCGACTTCGTGCCGCACGGCCTCAGATCATCGTTCAGAGATTGGTCCGCGGAGCGGAGCCGCGCGCCGCGAGACGTCGTCGAGGCTGCGTTGGCCCACCGCGTCCGTGACAAGACGGAGGCTGCTTACTTCCGGAGCGACCTGCTCGAGCGGCGCCGAGGGCTGATG
>JBDTOB010000536.1:0-2827 GCA_039933435.1 Acidobacteriota bacterium
GCGCGTCGTCGTCAAGGCCATGGGCCTGATATAAGGGGCGTGTCGTGAGCCTGTCGAGGGATGCCGCCTGGGCGCTGGTGACGGAATACACGGCGGGCGAGAGCCTGCGCAAGCACATGCTGGCCGTGGAGGCCGCGGTGCGCGGCTATGCGCGGCTGTGGGGAGAAGACGAGGAGGACTGGGCCGCGGTGGCACTGCTGCACGACTTCGACTACGAGCGCTTTCCCGATCAGGAGAACCACCCGTTCCGGGGGGTCGAGATCCTGCAGGCGAAAGGGTATCCCGAGTGGGTGACGCGGGCGATCCTCTCGCACGCGGACTACTCCGGCGTGGCGCGCCAGTCGCGGCTCGAGCACGCGCTCTACGCCTGCGACGAGATGTCGGGGTTCGTGACCGCCTGCGCGCTGGTGCGGCCGTCGAAGAGCGTCCTCGACCTCGAGGCCGCCTCGGTGATCAAGCGGATGAAGGACAAGGCGTTTGCGCGCGCCGTATCGCGCGACGACCTGCGGCGGGGCGCCGAGGAAATCGGCCTGCCGCTGGCCGAACACGCCGCCAATGTGGTCGCCTTCCTGCGCGAGCGCGCCGACGCGCTCGGCCTGCGTGGAACCCTCTGAGCCCTTCGATCCGTATAAGCAATCACTTGGACCCCATGACCGCGGTTTCGCCGGACCAGCCCGCCGCCACCCCCGCAGGGCCGGTCGTGCATCTCGATGCGGTGACCGTGGCCTACGGCGCCAACCGGGCGCTGCAGAACGTCAGCGCGACCTTCGCCGGCGGCGCCGTCGGTCTGCTGGGGCCGAACGGCGCCGGCAAGAGCACGATGCTCAAGGCGCTGCTGGGATTCATCACCCCGACGGCGGGCCGGATGACGGTGCTCGGCCTCGACGTCGCCCGCCACCCGCTCGAGATTCGCGCCCGGCTCGGCTACATGCCGGAGAGCGATTCGCACATTCCCGGCATGAATGCGGTGTCGTTTGTCGCCTACTGCGGCCAGCTCGCGGGGCTGCCCGTCGCCGACGCGATGCAGCGCGCCCACGAAGTGCTCTACTACGTCGGCCTCGGCGAGGCGCGCTACCGCAATGTCGAGACCTACTCGACCGGGATGAAGCAGCGCATCAAGCTGGCGCAGGCGCTGGTCCACGATCCCGACCTGCTGTTCCTCGACGAGCCCACCAACGGCATGGATCCGAAGGGGCGCGACGAGATGCTCGAGCTCATCCACGACCTTGGCCACCACAAGCGCGTCAACCTGATCCTCTCGTCCCACCTCCTGCCGGACGTGGAATATACCTGCGACGCGGTGATTGTGATGGACAAGGGGCAGGTGGTGGCGCAGGGGCCGATCGCCGAGCTCAAAGGTCCGGGCGGGCGCGTCTTCGAGCTCCGCATCAAGGGGAACCTGCCGGCCTTTCTCGAGGTGCTGCGCCAGGCCGGGATGGAAGCAGCGTCGACCGACGAGGATGTGATGCGGGTGTTCGTGCCCGCGACCGCCGGCGAGCGGGACCTGTTCGCGCTCGCGGCGCAGCACGGCGTCCAGGTGCGGCACCTCCGCCCGAGCGTGCCGACGCTCGAGGACGTCTTTGCCAAGGCCGTGGGGGAGCGCTAGCCGTGCCGATTCACGACCAGAGTTACCGGCGCTACGGCGGGCGCCGGGGAGTGCCGGGCCGGGCCTGGCTGGTGATCGCCCGCGCCGGGATGATGACCATGCTGCGCAAGCGCGCCTTCATGGGCCTGCTGATTGCCGCCTGGGGGCCGTTCCTGGTCCGCGCCGTGCAGATTTACGTCACCGCGAACTATCCGCAGGTGGCAATGTTCGCCCCGACCGCCGAAACCTTCCGGCAGTATCTCGAGCAGCAGGACTTCTTCGTGTTCGTGCTGACGATTTACGTCGGCGCCGGGTTGATTGCCAACGACCGCCGCGCCAACGCGCTGCAGATTTACCTGTCCAAGCCGCTGATGCGCACCGAGTACATCGCCGGCAAGGCGGCGGTGCTGTTCGCCTTCATCCTCTTCGTGACCCTCGTGCCCGGCCTGCTGCTGCTGGTGCTGCAGGTGCTCTTCGCCGGCAGCTTCGCCTTTCTCCGCAAGAACCTGTTTCTGTTTCCCGCGATCACCGTGGCGGCGCTGCTCCAGGCGCTGGTGTCCACGTTCACGATGCTGGCGCTGTCGTCGCTGTCGAAAAGCAGCCGCTACGTCGGCATCCTCTATGCGGGGATCATCTTCTTCACCGCGGCCATCTATCAGGCGATGGTGGTGATCACCGGGGGCACGCGGCTGGCGTGGATTTCGGTGGGCGGCAACCTGATGCAGGTGGTGGACGTGATTTTCCGCCTCACGCCGCGCTACGCGACCCCCTGGCCGGTGTCGCTGATCGTGATTGCCGGGCTGATCGTGCTGTCGATCTCGGTGCTGGAGCGGCGGGTGCGCGGTGTGGAGGTGGTGACGTGAGCGCCCCGGTAGTGACCGCGGAGCACGTCTCCAAGTGGTACGGCCAGGTCATCGGCCTCAACGACGTCACCGTCAGCGTCCCGGCGGGGATCACCGGGCTGCTCGGCCCCAACGGCGCCGGCAAGTCGACGTTCATGAAGCTCATCACCGGCCAGCTGAGACCGAGCAAGGGCGCGGTCCAGGTGCTCGGCGAGACCATCTGGGGCAACCCGCACCTGTATTTCCAGATCGGCTTCTGCCCTGAACAGGACGCCTTCTACGAGCGCATGACCGGCCTCGAGTGGGTCACGGCGCTGGTGCGGCTGAACGGCCTCTCCGACACGGCCGCAGACGAGGCGGCGCGCCGGGCGCTCGAGGCGGTCGACCTCATGGACGCCGC
>JBDTOB010000537.1:0-2816 GCA_039933435.1 Acidobacteriota bacterium
TTGGAATCACTCTTCCGTTTCCTGTTCGAATATCGACCCGTGGTATTTCAGCAGGGAGAGTTCCGGCTGGCCCCGTCCACCGGTTCGTACATCGCGGCGGCGATCGCGGTCGCGGCGGTGGCGGCGGCGGTATGGACCTACCGCGGCGCGGCCTCGCGCGGCCGCCTGCGCGACCGCATGATCCTCGCCGGGCTGCGCGTCGCGACGCTGCTGCTCGTGCTCTTCTGTCTCTTTCGCCCGCTGCTGGTCGTCAAGGCGGCGGTGCCGCAGCAGAACTTCCTCGCCGTCCTGATCGACGACTCGCGCAGCATGCAGATCCCCGACTGGGGATCGGCGCCGCGGGGCGCGTTCGTGCAGCAGACGTTCGGCCGCGACGCCGCGCTCGTCAAGGCGCTCTCGGAGCGGTTCGTGCTCCGCACCTTCCGGTTTTCCTCGTCCGCCGGGCGGCTGCAGTCGACCGACGAGCTGACGTTTGCCGGCGCGCAGACGCGCCTCGGCGCGGCGCTCGACGGCGCGCGCCAGGAGCTCGCCGGGCTGCCGCTCGCCGGCATGGTGCTCGTCAGCGACGGCGCCGACACCACCGATGCGTCGCTGTCGGACGCCCTGCTCGGCCTTCGCGCCGCGGCGGTGCCGGTCTTCACCGTGGGGGTGGGACGCGATCGGCTCGCCCGCGACATCCAGGTGGACCGCGTCACCACGCCGCGAACCGCACTGCGCGGGACGTCGCTGGTCGTCGATGCCGTGGTCACCCAGACCGGGTATGCAGGAGAGACCGCGGCGCTCGACGTCGAGGACGAGGGCCGCATCGTCGGCTCGCAGGAATTCACGTTTGCCGCCGACGGCGAGCCGGCGTCGGTGCGGCTGCGTTTCCCGGCCGCCGAAGCGGGGCCGCGGCTGTTCCGGTTCAGGATCGCCCCGCGTCCCGGCGAGCTGGTGGCCGGCAACAATACCCGCGACGCGCTCATCGACGTCTCCGACGGCCGCCAGCAGATCCTCTATTACGAGGGAGAACCGCGCCCCGAGATGGCGTTTCTCAATCGCGCGGTCCACGAGGACAAGAACCTCGCCGTGGTGACGCTGCAGCGGACCGCCGACAACAAGTATCAGCGGTTTCTCGACGAGGACAACCCCGACCAGCTGCTCGGCGGATTTCCCAAGACGCGCGAGGAGCTGTTCGCCTACCGCGGCCTGATGCTCGGCAGCATCGAGGCCGGCGCCTTCACCGGCGATCAGCTGCGCATGATCGGCGAGTTCGTCGAGCGCCGCGGCGGCGGCCTGCTGGTGCTCGGCGGACCGCGCGCCTTCGCGGAGGGAGGCTATGCGGGGACGCCGGTGGCCGACGCGCTGCCGGTGGTGCTCGAGCGCATCGCGCGGGTTCCCGAGCCGCTGCCGGTGGCGCGGCTGCACGTCAAGCCGACGCGGGCCGGAGAGTCCCACGGCGTCACCCAGATCGCGCCCACGGAAGCGGCGTCGGTGGCGCGCTGGAAGGATATGCCGGTGCTGACCAGCGTCAATGCACTGACCGCGGTCAAGCCCGGCGCCACGGTGCTGCTGAGCGGCACGGACGGCCGCCGCGAGCAGGTGGTGCTGGCGTGGCAGCGCTACGGCCGCGGCAAGGCGCTGGCGTTTCCGGTCCAGGACTCCTGGCACTGGCAGATGGACGTCAAGATGAGCCTCGAGGACCAGACCCACGAGAACTACTGGCGCCAGTTGCTGCGCTGGCTGGTGGACGGCGTCCCCGGCCCCGTGGACGTGCACACCCTCACCGATCGCGTCGAGCCCGGCGAACAGGCGGCGCTCGTCGCCGATGTCGTCGACGCGGGATTCGTGGAAGTAAACGACGCCCGCGTGGTGGCGAAGGTGACCAGCCCGAAGGGCACTGTCACCGAGGTACCGATGCAGTGGACCGGCGAGCGCAACGGCCACTACCGCGCCGCCTTCCGCGCCGACGAGCCGGGCATCTACTCGGCGCAGGTGGACGCCTCGCGCGCCGGCAAGACCCTCGGCACCGGCCGCACCAACGTCCGCGCCGCGCCGAGCGACGCGGAGTACTTCGATGCGACGATGCACGCCCAGCGGCTGCAGCGGATCGCGCAGGAGACGGGCGGCCGGTTCTACACGCCGGAGACGGTCGCCGGCATGCCGGAGGACTTGCGCTATACCGGCCGCGGCGTGACCACGGTCGAGGAGCGCGAGCTGTGGCACATGCCGATCGTACTGATGCTGTTCGTGGCGCTGCTGTCGGCCGAGTGGGCCTGGCGCCGCCACCTCCACCTCGCCTAGGGGGACACTCATCTTTACGGTAAGTTGTTGAGACCACTGAGCAGGATGCTGAAAACTCTCGGATCGGCGCTCGCGGTTCTGGTGCTGCTGCTGACGCCCGCCCCGGCGCGGGCGCAGGCAGTGCACCTCACGGTGATCGTCGGCCTGGCCGGCGACCCGGAGCACGCCGTGCTGTTCGATCGCTGGGCCGGGACGCTCGTCGACGCCGCCACCGGGCGGATGGCGATTCCCAGGGCGCAGGTCCGCTACCTCACGGAGCACCCCGAGGCGGACGCGGCGCGCGCCACCGGCAAGTCCAGCCGCGAGGAGATCGGCAAGGCCTTCGCCGCGCTCGCCGCCACTGCGAAGCCCGAGGACGTCGTCTTTGTCGTCCTCATCGGCCACGGCACGTTCGACGGCCGGGTCGCGAAGTTCAACCTGCCGGGACCGGACATGACGCCTGCCGACTTCGCGCCGCTGCTCAAGGGACTGGCGTCCCGCCACGTGGTGTTCGTCGACACCGCCAGCGCCAGCGGGCCGTTTCTCGAGGAGCT
>JBDTOB010000538.1:0-2811 GCA_039933435.1 Acidobacteriota bacterium
CCGATCCGGCTGGTGGTGCCGTGGAAGTACGGCTTCAAGAGCATCAAGTCGATCGTCCGCATCCGCTTCGTCGATCGGCAGCCGCGGACCGCGTGGCAGAGCGCCACTCCCGGCGAGTACGGCTTCTATTCGAACGTCAACCCGGACGTCGACCATCCCCGCTGGAGCCAGGCGACCGAGCGCCGCATCCCCGGCTTCTTCAAGAACCACAAGACGCTGCCGTTCAACGGCTACGGCGATCAGGTCGCCTCGCTCTACGCCGGCATGGACCTGCGCAAGAACTACTGACGCCGGATGCGCAAAGCGCTCGCGCCGCTGCTGTTCCTCGTAGCGCTGGTCCCGGCGATCCGGCTGGTCGTCCGCTTCGCCGGCAACGACCTCGGGGTCAACCCCGCCGAGACCCTGCAGCTCGAGACCGGCATCTGGGCGCTGCGCCTCCTGCTGATCACGCTGGCGATCACCCCGCTGCGGCGGCTCACGGGCTGGAACCGGATCATTCAGTACCGGCGCACGCTGGGGCTGTTCGCGTTCTTCTACGCGACGCTGCACGTCCTGAGCTACCTCGTGTTCGATCTCTCGCTGGCCTTCGGCGAGCTGCTGGCCGACGTCGCCAAGCGTCCCTTCATCACGCTGGGATTCGTCGCCTTTGTCGCCATGGTGCCGCTGGCCGCAACCTCCACCCGGGCGGCAATTCGTCGCCTCGGGCGGCGCTGGCAGGCGCTCCACCGGCTGATCTATGTCAGCGCGGTGTTCGCGGCGCTGCACTACCTGTGGAAGGTGAAGGTGGTGACGGGTGCTCCGGTCGCTTACGCGGCCGCGGTGGCGGCGCTGCTCGGGGTCCGCGCCTGGTGGTTCATGAAAACCGCTAAGTCATTGGCGTCGCAGGCAGTTAAGCGCTAGCCAGCCCGCCGCGTCCACCGCCCGTTCACCCGCCTTGGCGCCCGTTTGCCTGAAAGTGGCTGCCTCTCCGGCCCCCCTCCATTATTGTTAGCGCTGGTCGCCACGGCTGAGGCCGGGGACCTTATTTGAAAGCGGAGGTTGCGGAGGCGATATGCACAAGCCGATCAAGTACGTCGAGAAGGGGGTCACGCTGATGGCGCGCGGCGCCTGGACCGTGTTCGACGCGGTCAACGCGATCAAGCGGGCCGAGCCCTTCACGCCCAAGTGGTCCGACAAGCCGATCCAGAAGTCGTGGCAGAAGGTCAAGCCGCCGCTCGGCTGGCCGCGCGAGACCGACTCGCTGTGCCCGACCTGCGTGCGCGAGGCGCGCCAGGAGATTCTCGACGGCAAGCGCGACTACAAGGTGCTGCTCAACGAAAAGATCGGCGAGATCAAGGCCAACATCATCGAGCGCGACGGCAAGATCCTGATGGTCAAGGACTGCCCGCAGCACGGGCACTTCGAGGACGTGATGGCGATGGACACCGCCTTCTTCAAGCACCTCGAGGACGCCTACCCGGGCAGCGACATCCGCGCCCACAACGACGAGAAGCTCCACAACCACGGCTCGAGCACCATCAAGTACGGGCGCGGCGCGGTCCTCACCATCGACCTCACCAACCGCTGCAACATGATGTGCGACCCGTGCTTCATGGACGCCAACCAGGTCGGGTTCGTCCACGAGCTCTCCTGGGAAGACATCCAGACGCTGCTCGACAACGCCATCTCGATCAAGCCGAAGCGGCAGATGTCGGTGCAGTTCTCCGGCGGTGAGCCGACGATGTCGCCGTACTTCCTCGACGCGGTGCGCTACGCCAAGAAGGTGGGCTACAGCAGCGTCCAGGCGGCGACCAACGGCATCGAGTTCGCCAAGAGCCCGGACTTCGCGCGCGCCGCCTTCGAGGCCGGCCTGCGCTACGCCTATCTGCAGTTCGACGGCATCGGCAACGCCGCCAACTCGCACCGCCTGGTCGGCAACCTCTTCGACGTCAAGCTGCGCGCCATCGAGAATCTCCACGCCGCCGGCGTCGACATCGTCCCGGTGACCACCATCGTCAACGGCGTCAACAACGAGCAGGTCGGGCGGATCATCCAGTTCGCGCTCGACAACCCCAAGAAGATCAACTTCCTGTCGTTCCAGCCGGTGTCGTTCACCGGCCGCGACGAGGAGATCACCGACGAGCGCCGCACCGCGCAGCGCTACACGCTGTCCCACCTGGCGCACGACGTCAAGAACCAGATCGGGCTCGGTGAGCCGGTCCGCGACTGGTTCCCGATCTCGTTCATCGGCACCTTCACCGACTGGGCCGACCTGGTCCACGGCCCGGGCGCCGACTGGGGCAACCTCACCTGCGGCTGCCATCCCAACTGCGGCATCGGCATGGCGGTGATGATCGACAAGGAAACCAGGGAGGCGGTGCCGGTGACCGCGTTCCTGCACGCCGAGCGGATGGCCACCGACCTCAAGCGGGTCAACGACGCCGGCCGCGGCAAGTTCCTGTCGTCGGTCGGCATGGCGCTGGCGCTGATGAAGAACTACGACCCCTTCAAGGCGCCGACGCACTTCAAGCTCACCGACCTGATGAAGAAGTTCGACAAGACCTTCGGCGCCACCGGCCACAACTACGGCAAGGTCGGCGCCGACCGCACCCAGGCGGACATCGAGAAGCGCCGCGCCGATCGCTGGAACTTCCTGTTCATCGCCGGGATGTGGTTCCAGGACCTCTTCAACTACGACTTCCGCCGCACCGAGCGCTGCATCATCCCCTACGCCACCCAGGAAGGGGAGATTTCGTTCTGCGCCTACAACACCGGCATCGGCTGGCGGAACATCATCGAGAAGATGCACATGACGGCGACGCTCACGAAGTG
>JBDTOB010000539.1:0-2798 GCA_039933435.1 Acidobacteriota bacterium
GCGGCTGGGTGTCGGACGAGAGCCTGCAGGACATCGCCGCCCTGCTGCAGATGAGTGCCGACGAGCTCGACGGCGTCGCGACCTTCTACAACATGATCTTTCGTCGTCCAGTCGGCCGTCACGTGGTGCTCGTCTGCAACAGCGTCACCTGCTGGATGCTCGGCGCCGATCGGCTCCGCGATGCGGTGGCGCGTGCGAGCGGCGCCCGCGTCGGCGAGACGGGCACCGACGGGCGCTTCACGCTGCTGCCGATTGTCTGCCTCGGCGCCTGCGACCACGCGCCGGCGCTGATGATCGACGGCGATCTGCACGCGGATGTCGATCCGGCGCGCGTCGACGGGCTGCTCGCGAGGTATCGCTGATGGAGCGCGCCCTCACCGCGAACATCGAGCCGACTCAGGAGCCGCCCGATCGGCGTGCGTACGAGCGCCGGGGCGGCTACGCGGCCGCGCGCGACGCCGTGCGGCACCTGACGCCGGCGGAGGTGCAGGCGCGGGTCAAGGACTCCGGCCTGCGAGGCCGCGGCGGCGCCGGCTTCCCGACCGGCCAGAAGTGGAGCTTCGTCCCGATGGGGCCGGACGCGCCCCATCCGAAGTACCTCGTCGTCAACGCGGACGAGATGGAGCCCGGCACCTTCAAGGATCGGCTGCTCCTCGAAGGTGACCCGCATCAGCTCCTCGAAGGCGTCATCCTCAGCGCCTACGCCATCGAGGCGGACGTGGCCTACATTTTCCTGCGCTGGGCGTACACGCTGTCGGCCCGACGGATCGAGCGTGCGCTCGCGGAGGCGTACGAGGCCCACTACCTCGGAGCGAACATCTTCGGCTCGACCTATCGGCTCGAGGTGTACCTGCACGTGAGCGCGGGACGCTACATCTGCGGCGAGGAGACGGCGCTCCTGAACGCGCTCGAAGGCAAACGCGGCAATCCGCGATCGAAGCCGCCCTTTCCCGCGGTCTGCGGCCTGTGGGGCAAGCCGACCGTCGTCAACAACGTCGAAACCCTCTGCAACGTGCCGCACATCGTCTCGAAGGGCGCGGACTGGTTCAAGAAAGCGAGCCTGACGGGCGAGGGCGGCACCAAGCTGTACGGGGTGAGCGGACGCGTGAAGCGCCCGGGCATCTGGGAGCTGCCGCTCGGCACGCCGATGCGCGCGCTCCTCGACGAGCACGCCGGCGGCATGCAGGACGGCGTGCGGTTTCGTGGCGTGCTGCCCGGCGGCGCCTCGACCGATTTCCTCATCGAGGATCACCTCGATGTGCCGATGGACTACGCGTCGGTCCAGAAGGCCGGGAGCCGGCTTGGCACCGGCACGATGATCGTGCTCGACGACCGCACGTGCCCGGTCGGCATGGTGCGCAACCTCGAGGAGTTCTTCGCGCAGGAGTCGTGCGGGTGGTGCACGCCGTGCTGGGCGGGACTGCACTGGGTGGCCGACCTGCTGCGCGGGCTCGAAGAAGGCCGCGGGGAGCCGGCCGACCTCGATCGGCTATCGGCCCACACGCACCTGCTGGGGCCGGGCCATACCTACTGCGCGCTCGCGCCGGGCGCGGCCGAACCGCTGCAGAGCGCGCTGAAATACTTCCGCGACGACTTCGACCGGCACATCCGAGAACACCGCTGTCCGTGGCACTGACGTGGCGACCATCTTTATCGACAACGGCGCACATGACGTCCACGACGGCGTGAACCTGCTCGACGCCTGCCTGACGCTCGGCTTCAACCTGCCGTACTTCTGCTGGCATCCGGCGATGGGATCGGTCGGGGCCTGCCGCCAGTGCGCCGTCAAGCAGTTCCACGACGAGAAGGACACGCACGGCCGGCTCGTCATGGCGTGCATGACGCCAGCGGCCAACGGCACCCGCATCTCGATCGAGGATCCGGACGCGCGGGAGTTCCGCACCAGTGTCGCTGAATGGCTGATGGTCCATCATCCGCACGACTGCCCGGTCTGCGACGAGGGCGGCGAGTGCCACCTCCAGGACATGACGGTGATGAACGGCCACACCTACCGGCGGTATCGCGGGACGAAGCGGACGTTCCGCAACCAGAATCTCGGGCCGTTCGTGAATCACGAGATGAACCGGTGCATTCAATGCTACCGCTGTGTCCGCTTCTACAAGGACTACGCCGGCGGCCGCGACTTCGACGCCCAGTTCCTGCGCGACCGCGTCTTCTTCGGCCGGCACGAGGACGGCACGCTCGAGAGCGAGTTCAGCGGCAACCTGGTCGAGGTCTGCCCCACCGGCGTCTTCACCGACAAGACGCTCAAGCTGCACTTCACGCGCAAGTGGGACGAGCGGACGGCGCCGGCGATCTGCGTCCATTGCGCGCTCGGCTGCAACACCATTCCCGGCGAACGCGATGGCCGGCTGCGCCGGATCCGCGCGCGCTTCAACGGCGAGGTGAACGGCTACTTCCTCTGTGATCGCGGCCGCTACGGCTACGCGTTCGTCAACAGCGAGCGCCGCATTCGCGCGCCGTTTACGGGGCGAGGACCGGATCGCACGACGCTGGACGGCGCGACGGCGGTGGCACGCGCCGCCGCATGGCTCGCTCCCGGCGCACGGGCCGTCGGCATCGGTTCGCCACGCGCGTCGCTCGAAGCCAACTTCGCGCTGCGCACGCTGGTCGGCCCCGATCGCTTTTTCTCGGGGATGGCGGAGACGGAACACCGCCTCGCCACGTCGATCGTGGGCGTGCTGCAGGACGGTCCGACGCCCGCTGCCTCGCTCCACGACGTCGAGCAGTCGGACGCCGTCTTCATCCTCGGCGAGGACGTGACCAGCACGGCGCCG
>JBDTOB010000540.1:0-2796 GCA_039933435.1 Acidobacteriota bacterium
ATTTCGGCTACAATCGCCGGACGGACGGCCTATGCAGATTATCCAGAACAGGCGTGAATACGATGTGTGCGTGATCGGATCGGGCGCCGGCGGCGGCATGGCCGCCAAGGTGCTGACCGAAGCGGGCGCGAACGTGGTGATGCTCGAAGCGGGTCCGATGTGGGACCCGGTGGCCGACTCCAAGATGTTCGCGTGGCCCTATGACACCCCGCGCCGCGGCGCGGCGATTCCCGAGCGGCAATTCGGCGAGTTCGACGCCGCGCTCGGCGGCTGGACGCTCGAAGGGGAGCCCTACACCAACGCTCCCGGCGACACCTGGGACTGGTTCCGCTCGCGCATGATTGGCGGCCGCACCAACCACTGGGGGCGGATCTCGCTGCGCTTCGGTCCATTCGACTTCAAGCGGCGCACGCTCGACGGCCTCGGCGACGACTGGCCGATCAGCTACGACGACATGAAGCCGTACTACGACAAGGTCGATCGCCTGATCGGCATCTTCGGCTCGGCGGAAAACCTGCCCAACGAGCCGGACGGGATCTTCATGCCGCCGCCGAAGCCGCGCTGCTACGAGCTGCTGATCAAGGAGGCCTCCGAGAAGCTCAACATCCCGGTGATTCCGTCGCGGCTGTCGATCCTCACCCAGCCGCTCAACGGCCGCCCGGCCTGCCACTACTGCAGCCAGTGCGGCCGCGGCTGCCAGACGCACTCGAACTTCTCGTCCCCCTCGGTGCTGCTGCCGCCGGCGATGAAGACCGGACGGCTGACGATCATCACCGGGGCGATGGCGCGCGAGGTGACCGTCAGCCAGGCCGGTCTGGCCGACGGCGTCACCTACATCGACAAGAAGACGCAGCGCGACAACCACGTCAAGGCCCGCATCGTCGTCCTCGCGGCCAGCGCCTGCGAGTCGGCGCGCATCCTGCTCAACTCCAAGTCGACGAAGTTTCCCCAGGGGCTGGCCAATTCGAGCGGCGTCGTCGGCCGCTACCTGACGGACTCCACCGGCCTCGGCGTCAGCGGCTTCATCCCGAAGCTGATGGACAATATTCCCCACAACGAGGACGGCACCGGCGGTATGCACCTCTTCATGCCGTGGTGGGGGGACAACAAGAAGCTCGATTTCCCGCGCGGCTACCACATCGAGATCGGCGGCGGGCGGCGGATGCCGATGGCCGGCTTCGGCGGCGGGATTCACCAGTTCACCGGCGTCGACGGCTCGGGACGGCCGCTGTCGTTCGGCGGCTACGGCAGCCAGCTCAAGAACGACTACCGCCGGCTCTACGGCGCGACGGTGGGCTTCGCGGGCCGCGGCGAGATGATCCCGAACAAGGACAGCTTCCTGGAGATCGACCCGGTCGTCGTCGACAAGTGGGGCATCCCGGTGCCGCGCTTCCACTTCAAGTGGAGCGACCACGAGATCAACCAGGCGAAGCACATGCAGGAAACCTTCCGCGCCATCATCCACGAGATGGGGGGGACGCCGATCGGCGAGATGCCGTCGCGCGAGCAGGGCTACGGCATCGCCGCCGGCGGCCGGATCATCCACGAGCTCGGGGTCACGCGCATGGGCGACGATCCGTCCTCGTCGGTGGTCAACAGCCACTGCCAGGCGCACGACGTCAAGAACCTGTTCGTTGCCGACGGCGGCCCGTTCGTGACCCAGCCCGACAAGAACTGCACCTGGACGATTCTGGCGCTGTCGATGCGGACCTCGGAATACATCGCCGACCAGCGCAAGGGCGGAGCGATCTGACCGCCGCTCGGCGGCATCACAGGCGGGAACTGACATGAGCGATATCGATCGTCGAACGTTACTGAAGCTGATGGCCGCCGCGCCGGCGGCCGCCGGCTTGGTCTGGACCGAGGCCGACGTCGAAGCGGCGGCCGGGCAGGCGCAGGCGGCGCGCGCCGCCAGGGCAGGGGCGGCGTTCGCGCCGAAGTTCTTCACCGCGCATGAGTATCAGACGGTGCGCGTGCTCGTCGATCTGATCCTTCCCAGGGACGAGCGATCGGGCAGCGCCACCGACGTCGGCGTGCCGGAGTTCATGGACTTCATGATGGTCGATCAGCCGCCCCGGCAGGTGGCGATGCGCGGCGGGCTGGCGTGGATCGATCGCGAGTGCCTGCGGCGCCACGATCTGCCCTTCGTGCGCTGCAGCGCCGCGCAGCAGACGGCGCTGCTCGACGACATCGCCTGGCCGGCGCGGGGAACGGCGGCACTGTCGCACGGCATCAATTTCTTCAGCAGCTTCCGCGACCTGACCTCGAGCGGCTTCTGGACGACCAAGGTCGGCATTGCCGATCTGCAGTATCTCGGCAACGTCGCCGTCGCCGAATGGAAGGGATGCCCGGAGGAGGTCCTGAAGAAGCTCGGCCTGAACCCGACGGCATGACCATCGCCGGCATGCGCGCGACGCGCACCTTCATCGCTTCGTTCCTCGTCCTCTTCCTCGAAGTGGCGCTGATTCGCTGGATGCCGGCCTACATCCGGCTGCTGTCGTACTTCTCCAACTTCATCCTGCTGGCGAGCTTTCTCGGCATCGGCGTCGGCTGCCTGCTGGCGCCGGCGCGGGCGCGGCTGTTCCGCTGGTTCCCACTGGTGCAGGCGGCGGTGATCGCGGCGGTCTACCTCTTCCGCCTCGAGGTCTCGGTGCCGACCGCGGGCAGCATCTACTTCTCGAGCGGCACCTCGGCCAAGGTGGTGCTGGTCGAGAGCACCATGCTGCTGCCGCTGCTCTTCATCATCGTCGCGGCGCTGTTCGCGGCGCTGGCGCAGCGGATGGGACGCGAGATGGC
>JBDTOB010000541.1:0-2796 GCA_039933435.1 Acidobacteriota bacterium
AGGGCGTTCCGCGCGCAGCAGGAGCAGTTGGTGGCCGCCGCGGCGGACGGCCGGCGGCTGGCGGACATCCGCTACCGCGGCGGCGCCACCAGCTACCTCGAAGTGCTCGATGCCGAGACGCGGCTGCTGAACGCGCAGCTCGCGCTCGTCAACGCACGGCTGTCGGAGCTCACCGGCTTTGTCGAGCTGTATCGGTCGCTCGGCGGCGGCTGGCAGGGCTGATTCATCCATTTCCAAGGAGTGCACATGACCACAACCTCGTCGCGGCGCACGTTTCTTCGCTCGGCCGGCCTGATGACCGGCGGCGTCCTGTTCCTCCGCCATGCGTCAGGGATGCTCGAGACGCCGGCGGCGGCGCGGCAGGGGGCGGCGGCGGCCACCGATCCGCTGGCGGCAGCCCGCGCCCAGACCGGCGCGCAGGCGATCGCCACCACGCCGCTCGGCGAACGGCTGGTGATGCTCTCGGGCCCCGGCGGCAACGTCGTCGTCCTCCACGGCCCCGAAGGCAAGGTGGTGGTGGACTCGTTCGTGCAGCCCGCGTGGACGAAGCTGAAGGCGGCGCTCGAAGCGATCGACGGCCAGCCGGTGAAGACCCTGATCGACACCCACTGGCACTTCGACCACACCGACAACAATGCGCACTTCCGGGAGGCCGGCGCCAAGGTCCTGGCCCAGGAAAATACCAAGACGCGGATGACCCAGGCCCACGACCTGCTGGGCATGCACTTCCCGCCCTCGCCCGCGGCGGCGCTGCCGACGACGACGTTTGCAGGGTGGGCGCACCTGCGCGCCAATGGCGAAGACGTCGAGATGACGCACCTGCCGCCGGCGCACACCGACACCGACATCTTCGTGCACTATCGCCAGGCCAACGTCCTGCACATGGGGGACGTGTTCTTCAACGGCTTCTACCCGTTCATCGACGCCGGCACGGGCGGGCGCATCGACGGGATGATCGACGGCGCCGGCAAGGCGCTGGCGATGACCGACGCCAGCACGAAGATCGTTCCGGGCCACGGCCCGCTCGGCGATCGGGCGGCGCTCGAAAATTATCGCAAGGTGATCACCGCGGTGCGCGATCGGGTGCGCGATCTCAAGCGCGCCGGCAAGACGCTCGAGCAGGTGCAGGCGGCGAAGCCGTCCGCCGAGTTCGACGCCGCCTGGGGCAAGGGGCTGATGACGCCGGACGCGTTCGTTGGCGTCGTCTACGCGACGCTGTAGCGGTCAGCCGCGGACGAACGGCTCGCGGGGATCGTCCGGATCGGCCCAGCGATCGTTGGGCACGAGCGGCGCCCAGCCGGGGCGGGCGGGGTCCTGGTCGTAGGGGTAGTTGCCGAGCTCTTTGTAGAGCTCGGCGTATTGCGCCAGCTTGGCGCGATCGAGCCGGACGCCGAGCCCCGGGCCGTCCGGCACCCGGATGGCGCCGTCCTCGTACTGGAGCCGGCCACCCTCGATGATGTCGTCGGTGAGGTGATGGTAGTGGGCGTCGGCGGCGAACGACAGGTTCGGCACCACCGCCCCCAGGTGCAGCATCGTCGCCAGCTGGATCCCGAGCTCGCCCGAGGAGTGGACGGCGACGCCGAGCTGGAAGGTGTCGCAGACGCCCGCCGCCTTGACGCAGGGGCGGATCCCTCCCCAGAACGTGGTGTCGAGCAGGATCACGTCCACGGCGCGGTTGAGGACGTTGGCGGCGAGCTGCTCGAAGTTGACGACGACGGTGTTGGTGGCGAGCGGAATGCGCAGCCGCTCGCGCGCGTGGCGCATGCCGGTGAGGCCGAAGACCGGATCCTCGAGGTAATCGTTGTCGAGATCCTCAATGGCGCGGCCGAAGCGGATCGCCTGTTCCGTCGTCCAGACCGCGTTGGGGTCGAAGCGGAAGGAATCGCCGGGGAGCGACTCGGCCACCGCCCGGTAGCATTCGAGGTCGTAGTCCGGCGGGAACACGCCCCCCTTCAGCTTGTGCGAGGTGAAGCCGTGCTTCGCCTTGAGCTGGCGCGCGCAGGCGACGAGATCGTCCGGCGTGCGGATGGCGCCCTGCCCATCGGCTGACGCGTAGCGGTAGAAGAGGTACGACGCGAACGGCACGCGGTCGCGCACCCGGCCGCCGAGGATGTCGCAGACCGGCACGCCCCAGTCCTGCCCGAGCAGATCCAGACAGGCGAACTCCAGCGCCGCCACCACCTGGGTGCGGTTGTTGTAGAGCGAGGCGGTGGGGTTGGCGAGCAGGAAGCGCATGTCCTCGAGCAGCGCCGGATCGCGCCCGACCAGCGAGGCCTTGAGCGCCATCACCGTGGCCAGCGCCGACTCGCCGCCGCCGCCCATCTCCCCGAGCCCGATCAGTCCGTTGTCGGCTTCGATCTCGACCACCGTCCGCACGAACCGCCCCCAGTGGCACCCGTTCGCATGCCGCAACGGCGCCTCGAGCGGAACGGTGACGGTCGTGGCGCGGAGATCACGAATCTTCATCTGGCCGACACTGGAAACTGGAAACTGGAAACTGGAAACTGGAAACTGGGAACTGGAAACTGGCTACTGGGAACTGGGAACTGGGAACTGGGAACTGGCTACTGGCGGCTACTGTCCACACCCCGCCGACCGGAAGCGGACCGACCACACGTCCATAACCGGAATCGGCTCCGGCGGGGCCGGACGCGAGGCGCCCGACCCGGCGACCGGGTTGCCGCCGCCGATGGTGATCCGGCGGCCGATCTTCACTCCGGGCTCGATCAGCGCCGACTTGCGCACCAGGCCGGTGACATCGACGAGATGGTGGTTCTCCTTCTTGACGTCGTCCAT
>JBDTOB010000542.1:0-2796 GCA_039933435.1 Acidobacteriota bacterium
TGATCAGCGAGAGCTACCTGTGGGGGCACGGCCGTGGGGTGGCGAGCGGCGGCATCCGTCTGCTGGGCGACCGCCTGTCCGCCGACCTGGCGATAGGCGTGCCTCTCGGCGTCAGCGGCCTCGCAGCGTTTCCGGTGGCGAACTTCGTCTACGCATTCTGATCGGCAGGCCCGGCCAGGCGCCGATGATCCGCCGCGCCAATCGCGAGCCGCGCCTGGACGAGCAGCGCCAGCAGGAGTACGCCGCCGACGAAATAGTGGGAAACCAGCAGCCGCTCGTAGAGGGCGTTGGCCAGCCGCCCCTCTACGCCGAAGACCACCACCGGCAGCGAGATCAGCCACACCGCGAAGGCGAACACCGGTTGCGTTCGCCCGGCCAGCGGCAGCCGCCCGGACAGGAAGCCGGCGATCGGAATGATCAGCAGGACGTAGTAATGCGTCCAGGCGATCGGCGCCGCGAGGATGCCCACCGTCAGCACCAGCGACAGCTCCGCCTCCCACGCCGCGTCGGTGCGCGGCTGGCGCGCGCGAACACCGGCCAGCGCCGCCGCGCCCACGATGAGTGCGACCATCGTCCATCGCACCAGCCTGAAAGTCAGGTCCACCGGAATGGGATACCAGTCGCGAAGATGGCCGCGCGTCAGCAGGTGCGCGAGAAAGCCGCCCGCGCTCTGCGCGTTGTAGGCGCCGATCGCTTCCGAGCCGTGCACGACCACGAACTCGTGAAACCAGTAGCGGTGCAGCGCCGTGCCGAACAGAGCCACCGAGAGGAGGATGGCGACCGCGGCCCACGCGGCCATCGAGGCCGCGGCGGCGCGCCGGCGGCGCAGCAGGAAGTACGGCAGGAAGATCGCCAGCGGCGGTTTGAGGAGCGCCGCTCCCGCCAGCAGCGCGCCCGCGGTCCGTTCCCGTCCTCTGGCAACCGCCTCGAAGGCGACCACGAAGAGGATCAGCAGGAAATGTGTGGTGTTACCGAGCCGGACGGAGTAATACAACGGTCCGCTCAACAGCACGACCCAGAGGACGAGATCGGCGGGGGCGTCCGAGGTCAACCGCCGCAGCGCGAGGCCGACCACGAGGATCCCGGCGATTGAAAACAGCACCGCGCCGGTGAAGGGGTCGAACGGTCCGAACGGCGTGAACAGCAGGGCGACGATCGGGACGTTGACGAAGCACTGGGCCCGCGTGCAGTCGTAGAGCGCTGCCGGGTTGATGAGGATGGCCCGGCCGGCGTGGTGATAGGCCTTGATGAAGTCGATGAAGATCGGCCCGCTGGTGAGCAGGAGCAGAGCCACCGCGGTAGCCGCCGCGGCCGCGATCTCCAGCGTGGACAAACGGTGGCCGCCGCCGGCGCGCTGCCGGCGCCTGACGGCAAAGACCGCGAGCACCGTGCAGGCGGTGTGAACGAGGTAGGCCAGCCAGGCGCTCACCGCGGCGACTCGTAGACCGCTCTCGACACCTCGGCAATGAGTGCCGCGCTCTTGTGGACGTCTTCGAGGCCACGGACCAGCACCACCAGTACGTAGGGGGCGGGGGCGAAGACAATCGCGGCATCGTGATGGATGCCGGTGATGCTGCCGGTCTTGTGGGCGACCACCGTACCCTCCGGCACTCCGGCGGGAATCGCGTCCGGCGAGAGCTGCTGCCTGGCGAGGATGGCCACCATCTCGGCGTCGGGCCCGGGGGCGACTGCGCGCCCGGCGGCGAGCCGCTCGAGCAGCACCAGCAGGGCCCGCGCCGTGGTGGTGTTCACCAGGCCGCGGTCGAACGCCTTCTGATCCTCCACCCCGCGCAGCACCTGCATGCCGCCGGCGCCCAGCCTCGTCATGGTCGTGCGGATGTGCCGCACGCCGAGCCGCTCGATCAGCAGGTTGGCCGCGAAGTTGCTGCTGACGGTGATCATCGCCTCGCACAGCGTGCGCATCGGCAGCGTCCGACCGAGCGCCGCGAACGCCGCCGCATCGGACGGGTCGCCGGCGGCGAGCTGGTAATCCGAGCCGTCGGCGATGCTGTGGAAGCGGTTGACGACGGCGAGCGGATCGTCGAGGTGGAGCGTGCCGGCGTGCGCCTGGCGGAACAGCTCGATCATCACCGGCACCTTCATCGTGCTGGCGGCATGGAAGGGGTGATCCGCGTCGATGAAAAGGCTGGTGCGGCCGTCGAGCGTGCGGTAGGCGACCGCCACCTCGGCGCCGCCGGCGGCGATGACAGCGCGCAGCCGGCCCTCGAGCGGCAAGGCGGGCGCCTGTGGCGCCGCCACCAGCGCGACGGTGAAGAGCAGCGGCAGCATCTTCACCTGCGCGATGCTACTGGATCGAGTCGGCGAGCGCGCCCCAGGTGTCGGGGTCCTGGGAGACCAGCGTGCTCAGGTAGAGGTTCACGTCCTCGGCGGGATATTGTCCGGCCAGCCCGCTGGCCGCGGTCTTGAGCGTGTCGGGATCCGGCTTGGCGACGCTGTCCTCGCTGATCAGGCCGTTCTCGTGCGCGATGCCGAGGCTGTCGAGAAAGGCGCCCATCATCGGCCGCTGACGCTCGAGGTGGTAGTTCACCAGCGCCCGTGCCGCCACGGCGTCGGAGACCGAGGGCAGGGTCGAGAGGTATTTGGCCTTCTTCTCGAGCGGCAGGCTGATGACGCTCTTGGCGCGGAACTTCATGTGCGCGGCCAGCGCCGCGACCGCTTCGAGCTGCTGGTCGGTGGATTGATCGTCGCTCCAGAACAGCTCCGCCGCCGCCATGCGCCGCTCCGCGGGCATCTTCCGCCACAGCTTCGAAGGTCTGAATTCGTTGAAGTCCTGCG
>JBDTOB010000543.1:0-2795 GCA_039933435.1 Acidobacteriota bacterium
TGCTCCAGACCGACGGCACCGGCAAAGGGGTCGTCAACATCCTCGCCGCCGATCGGCTGCTGCAGTCGCCGCAGCTCTACGCGACGTTCCTGCTCTGGCTGATGTCGGAACTGTTCGAGCGGCTGCCGGAGGTAGGGGACCTCGACAAGCCGAAGCTGGTGTTCTTCTTCGACGAAGCGCACCTGCTCTTCAACGACGCGCCGAAGGAGCTGGTCGACAAGGTCACCCAGGTCGTGCGGCTGATTCGCTCCAAAGGTGTCGGTGTCTTCTTCGTGACCCAGAATCCCATCGACATTCCCGACGTCGTCCTCGGCCAGATGGGAAACCGCGTCCAGCATGCGCTGCGGGCCTTCACGCCGCGGGATCAGAAGGCGGTCAAGGCGGCGGCCGAGACCTTCCGGCAGAAGCCCGGGCTCGACATCGCTTCGGTGGTGACCGAGCTGGGGGTCGGCGAGGCGCTGGTCTCGTTCCTCGACGAGAAGGGAATACCCAGCATGGTCGAACGTGCCTTCGTCATCCCGCCGCACAGTCAGATCGGACCGATTGCGCCCGACGAGCGCCGCACGATCATCACCTCGTCGCCGCTCTTCGGTCACTACGAAAAGCAGCTCGACCGCGAGTCGGCTTTCGAGGTGCTGAAGGGCCGGACCGAGGCGGCCCCCGGTGGCGGGGCCGCGGCGGGGCCGGCGGAGAAACAGGCGGACTTCGAGGCCAGGCTGAAGACGCAGCGCGATGCATCCGAGGCCAAGGCAGCAGCCGATGCCGCTCGCCGCGCTCCGAAGTCGCAGAACCCGATGGGCGGGCTGGTGGAGGCGGCGGCGAAAAGCGCCGTCCGTGCCGCGAGCAGCTCGCTTGGCCGACAGATAGTCCGCGGTATCCTGGGCAGTTTTCTGGGTGGCGGCGGATCGTCGCGGCGCAGCCGCTATTGAGCCACATGACACCCCCTTCCCGCCTGTCAGGGCTTGCATCGCTGCTTCTTGCGTTTGCGTTGACGGCGCCGCTGCTGGCCGGCTGCGCTCGCCAGCCCGCGCCCGCCGCCGTCGGCGAGCGGCTCGAGTATCGCGGTTACGCGATGACGGTGACGAAGGTCGAGAGGGCGCCGGATTTCCCTGGCGCGCGCCGCGCGCGTCAGGGGGACACGCTGCTCGCGGTCGAGATCCTGATCGAGAGCCATGCCGACGGCGTGATCGTCAGCCCGGCCCACATGTGGGTGGCGGAGCCCGGCGGCAAGGTGTTCAAGCCGCACAAGACCGGCCTCGCACCGATCCTGCAAGAATCGAAGGGCGTCGCCAAGGGTCAGCAGGTACGCGGCTGGCTGACCTTCGAAGTGCCGGAGAATGCCAGGGATCTGCGCTTCGTCAACGAACTGCCCCAGGACTTCAGCCACGCGATGCTGAAGATCAACCTCAACTAGCCGTCCCTGCGGGCGAGGATCACGGCGTCGCCACCTGCGCCAGCGCCCGGCGTAGACGCTCATCGGCGTCTTTGGCCACAGGCTGGACTGCCGCATTCCTCACGAGTTCGAACATCGCGTCCGGCCGCGCGACTGAGATGACGCTCCCGCCGTCTTCTTCCCATACACAAACGTTGCATGGAAGCAGCAGGCCGATTCCCAGTTCTGCCTCCAGGGCGCGATGCGCCAGCTCCGGGTTGCAGGCGCCGAGGATGACGTAGCGGCGGAAATTCCGGTCGAGCTTGGCCTTGAGCGTCGCCTGGACGTCAATCTCCGTGAGCACGCCGAAACCTTCCCGTTTCAGGGCCTCCGTCATGCGTCGGCGCGCTTCGTCGAATTCAACGCCCGGAAGGTGAGTGGTGTAGCCGTATTCGGGATCGTTACCGGTCTGAGCGGTCATGTGTCAGCTCCTTCGATGTGGATCGGGCCCCGCGCCGCGGCGACTCCACCATCCCAGCGGTGGCTGAAAATGACGGCGCCTCGTCTTCGCGATGACCACTCCCTACGCATCATTCACGCCACGCGATGCGATGCGCCCCAAGTCGGTTGCGGACGCCCCACGACAGGGTCCGCATGGCATCGATGTTGAAGAATCCGGACGCGGCGCCGTCCGTCAAGGCCTGCGCCGCACCCATCCACCCCAAGCCACACGAGAACCTCATGCCGAAACAGACCGGGAAGAAGACAAGCCCAGCCGTGAAACCTGCCCCACCTGCGAAGCCGTCGGGACGCACCCGGGCGCGGGGTGCCGTGACTGCCGCGCCGGGCAACGGCGGCGAGCCGCACCAGAGCACCACCGACATGGCGGCGACGCTGACCACCGACCAGGGCATCCCCATCGCCGACAACCAGAACCAGCTCAAGGCGGGGCCGCGCGGGCCGGTACTCCTCCAGGACTTCGTCTTCCGCGAGAAGATCTTCCACTTCGACCACGAGCGCATTCCCGAGCGGATCGTGCACGCGCGCGGCTCCGCGGCGCACGGCTTCTTCGAGCTCTACGAGTCGCTGTCGAGCATCACCAGGGCCGACCTGTTCCAGCGCAAAGGGGAAAGGACTCCACTCTTCGCGCGCTTCTCCACCGTGGCGGGCGGCGCCGGCTCGGTCGACACACCGCGCGACGTCCGCGGCTTCGCGGTGAAGTTCTACACGAAACAGGGCAACTGGGACCTGGTCGGCAACAACATCCCCGTGTTCTTCATCCAGGATGCGATCAAGTTTCCCGACCTCGTTCATGCGGTCAAGATGGAGGCCGACCGTGGCTATCCGCAGGCCGCCAGCGCGCACGATACCTTCTGGGACTTCATCTCGCTGATGCCCGAGTCCACCCACATGATCATGTGGG
>JBDTOB010000544.1:0-2794 GCA_039933435.1 Acidobacteriota bacterium
GAGATCCGGCGGTCGACCTTGGCTTTCCTGAGCGCCTCGACCAGCGAGCGCACCGTCGGCTGCGACTCGAAGATCTGGCCGATGACGCCGCCAGGCTCGGTCTCCTGCAGGTCGCCGCTGATCCGGAGGACCAGGGTGGAACCGCCCGCCACCTGGGGCGCGCGCCCGACGAACACCGCCATCATCATGAGGCCCGCGGCCGACACCACGATGGCGGCGACGATGAGGACGAGAACGATGCCGACGCCGCGCCTGACTGCCACGAAATGCCTCCCTGGTTGGTGCCCGCTTCAGAGGAGTATATCCGCAGCGCCCGAGAGCTCTCTCCCTACGGCTTCACCGGCGGCTTCACGAACACCTCGTCCGCTACCGGCACGTTGACCTTCACGTCCGCGAACTTCTCCGTCGTCACCGCGTTCCAGGTGGCGTGACGGACGGTGAACGGGACTTTGACGCCGCCGGCGTCGCGGTAGTCGCTGTAGTCGACCTGCTCGGGCAGCGCCATGATGCGCACGCCGGTGGTGGTGACGCTGCGGCGCAGCAGCAGCCCGGACTCCCGATCGAAGCTCAACTGTTCCGTGACGCCGGGCTCGGGACGGCCGGTGAGGACGACGACGGGCTTGCCGTCGATGGCGTCGTAGATCTTGTTGACGGCGAGCCCCTCGTAGCGCGTCTTGAGGGTGAGGGGCAGCGAGAGATCGGCCAGCCGCAGCCCCTGCTGCAGCTGGAAGCCGGCAAGGTCGCGCGGAGCGTCCGGGGGCGGCTGTCCGGGGCCGCCGCGGCCGCCGCCTCCCCCGCCAACCATCCAGGCGGTCTTGCCGTTGAAGGCGCGAATCGTGGGAATGGGCTGGGTGGCGATGTCGATCCGGTATTCGCCGCTGGCCTTCTCCCGGACCGTCGCGCTGGTCGTGACCAGGTCGCGGCTGGTGACCGCGCCGGTCATCACCCGGGTCTTGACGTTCTGGAGCGCCGGCGCGCCGCCGAGCGCCTGGACGTATTTCGCGATCACCTCGTCCACCGTTTCGGTGGGGACGGGAGGCCCGGCCGGCGTCTGGGGGCCGGCGCCGCGGCCGCCGGGAGCGGCCGGACCGCCCGGGCCGCCGGGGCCACCGCGTCCGCGCGCCGCGGCCGCGGTCGCCGCTTGTGCGGGCGTCATCTCGACGGCCAGTGCCGGCGTCCGCCCCGGCTTGGCGTGGCCGTTGTGGCACGACGCGCAGCTCAGTCGCTCCTTGCCGTCGAAGAACTTCGAGTTCACGTCCGCGACCATCTTCATCATGTCGCGCGCGACCTTCTTCGGTTCCTTGTCGTCGAGGTCCGGCTGCCCCTGCACGTGGCAGTAGTTGCACTGCACGCCCAGCGACGCCGCGATGTACTGCATCGTCTGGGGCAGCTGCTCCTGCGGGACGTCTTTGAGGACCTGGATGTTCTTGGGCGCCCCGCCGCGGCCCCCTCCGGGAGGCGGCCCACCCTGCGCGGCGCCGGCCGGGGGGGCCGGTGGCGCGGCCGGAGCGGGCTGCTGGGCGCCGAGCTCGACACGGCCGGCAAGCGCGATCAGCAGGGCAAGCGTCGCGGCGGCCATCAGGGCGCGCCCGGCAGTTCGTGCCATCAGACAGTCCTCCAGAGAAATCCCGACAACGGGTCAGCCGGGATACGCCCGGGGCCCGGCCGGCGTTACAGGCGGGAATGAAAAAGTTGCCGAGGGGACTCGACGGGTCCGGCCGGTTTGTCTATAATCGGAGATTCCAGTCCGGTGTTGCCCCCTCTTCTGTGCGGAAGTGGCGGAACTGGCAGACGCGCAAGCCTCAGGAGCTTGTTACCGCAAGGTAGTGGAGGTTCAAATCCTCTCTTCCGCACCAATATTGAATCGGCGGGGGCCCCTGCACCCCGCCTGGCGGCCTTCATTGCGCTCACGCTCCATTCCGGCCGCGTTTGAATCGGCGGGGGCCCCTGCTTGCGCGCCGCAGCCTTGGCGAAGGCGTGGCTCCCTCCGCTCCGCTCTACCTGCAATCGTGCATCGGGAGGCACGGACGCGTCTCGTGCCCCGGTACCGTAAGACAAGGCATGCAGCCCCCGCGGTCGGCACTCGACGGCTGGACTCCCAAGGAGGTGGCCCGCGGACGCGCGTGGCAGAACGCGGCACCCCGCCTCGAGGCAATCCGGCGGCAGGAACTCCGAGCGCTGGACTCCTTCACGGCAATCTCGTGGCTGTGCGGCCCGGCCGACTATCACGAGGGCTCACGCGCCCCGAGGCCGAGCTCCGGACTCATCGAACAACAGCGCCCGCCTTTAAACGTCGCCCACGTCCTTGTCCTACCTTCTTATGAATAAAATTGCATAACACCCCACACACAAACTAACAATCATTAGGCCGATTGCAGCGTATACCCACGGTATCGAATCAACTGCCTCCGCCGCAGATCGTATGGCGAAGCTGGCAGCGGCACCGCAGAAGGCGACAAAAGCCACTCGCACTGCTCGATCCGAAGTTCCCCAGAAGTTCATACATATCCTCGAACAGGATCGTCGAATTCGGCGCCGTCGAGCGTGATGTTCGATCTTGAGCTGCCACCTCAGGCAGGCGGTTCTACGTCGGTCCGCCCGGGAGGGCACTATTTGATTTCTGAGCCGTTGATGTTGGGGACCTTATCTTGCCGACGCTGGAACAGATCCCCCGACAGGCTGATCGTTTTTCGTAATCCGAACGTCTGCTTCCCGAATCCGGACCTCGAGGAATTGATCAGGCTTGATAGATGAGGATCTTCCAACCCCTTTAAACATCTGTTCAGTGGCGAAA
>JBDTOB010000545.1:0-2793 GCA_039933435.1 Acidobacteriota bacterium
ATCATCGACACCTTCAGCTGGCACCGCGGCCGCTCGGTGCATCACACGATGTACGCGATCGCCGATGTCGTCCTCGCCACGTATCAGGAAATTGCCGACGTCACGCTCGCCATGCAGGAGCGTCCGTACCGCCCGGCCGACCCCTTCGCGGCTGGCACCAGCGCGGCACCGGACGATCTCTTCGTGGCCCTGGACGAGCCAATGGGAACGGTCGAGGTCACCGTCGAGCGGGACGGTTAGGGTGCTCACCGCCGCCACTTTCGATCCCAACAGGTGGAAGTGCGCGACACACTCGAGGCCGCCGGCCACGAAAACCGTCTCTGCCGGATGGTCAGCGGCGCCTCAGGCGACGGTACGGCTTGTGCTCCTCGCTGATGCAGGAGGATAGTGATGCTTTTTACGATTGCGGTGATCCTGCTGGTGCTGTGGCTGCTTGGAATCGTCAGCGGCTACACACTGGGCAACTTCATCTACGTGCTGCTCGTGATCGCGGTGGTGCTGTTCGTGCTCGGCCTGGTCAGCGGCCGCCGGCGGGTCTGACGCGGCGGCAACGGATCACAGCATCCGTCGGTCACATCGGGAGGCGGACGGACGCCGGTTGCGCAGCGACCGGCGCCGCTCCGCCTCTATTTCTGTTTCTTTCTGTCGCCCCACCCTCGGCGTTCACCACCCACGCACGCTGGCGACGCCCGCCCACAACGCGACCAAGCCCGCCACCACCTGTCCACCCGCGTTGAGCGCGGCGCGCCACAGCTGCGCCTGGCGCATCAGCACAAAGGTCTCAAACGTGTAGGACGAAAAGGTCGTGAAGCCGCCGAGCACGCCGACGAGGAGGAAGGCCCGGGTCGAGGCGGCCAGGGGAAGCCGGCGGTCGGCCAGGGCGACAATCACGCCGAACAGGAAACAGCCGAGGACGTTGACGACAAACGTGCCGGCCGGAGCGTAAAAGGCGCCATGGCGATTGATGGCGCCGGCCAGCAGAAACCGGGCGCTGGATCCCAGCGCGCCGCCGACCGCCACATACACCAGAGTCATCGGTTGGGCGCCCGCTATTCCCCTTCAGCCTTCTCCGTGTCGGCCGCCTCGGCGTCGCCGTCGGCTTCCTCGACGAGGTCGTCGTCTTCCCACGGCCGCGGCTGCGGGCCGGGCACGATGCCGGCGATGTCGGGGTCCTCACCGGTGCTGGCGGACGCCGGTTCGTTGGCCTTGCGCACTTTGACTTCTTCGCGGCGCCGGGACTTCTCCTGCATCCGCTCCTGCTTGGCGCGCTCGCGCGCGCGCTTCTGTTGCGTGACCTTGGTGCGGTTCGCCATCGAATCCCCCTATTTCAGCGCGCGCCGAGTGCGCGGTACAGCAAAAAGGCCGGTCAGCGACCGGCCCGGGCGTGGTGTTGGGCAGTGCAGGCCTCGGCCCGACTCGATCATCCAGACCTGATTCTAGCTGATCAACGCGCTCGAGCGCCCAAGTTATTAGGCCGGCGCCCGGTTCAGGCGCTGCCGCCCGGTCATTCGAGCCGGGAGAAATCGATGGCCTGGCGCGCGGCTTCGCGGCCGTCGCAGAGCACCACGATGAGCCGCGATTCCTGCGCCACCGCCTCGGTCTTGAAATCCGACTCGATGGTGCCGCCGACAAGCGACGTGGTGGTGGCGCCGCGGCCCGGCGAGGCGACCGCCGATCGGGGAATGGTCCGCTGCGCCGCCGATGCCACCACCGGCGTGCCGCCGAGCATCAGCTCGCAGTTGGGCACCGCCACGAAGGTGTGGAGCGCGTCGAGCTGAAGGGTGGCGGACAGCGTCACGATGCCCCGCCACGGCTTGACGATCTCCTCCACCCCCTGGCCGCCGAGGCTGCGCGCCCCCTGCGCGACCGCCCAGTCGCCGCGCCGCCGCGCCTCCTCCGCCGCCAGGACCGTCCGCCGGAACTCGGTCAGCACCTGAATCTCCTGAATCATCGAGTTGCGGACCGGGAGGACATAGGCGGCGTGGAACTGCGCCCGCGCGCCATCGGCAGCCCCGGCGAGCCGCAGTGCCCGCTGGGTGTCGGCAGACGAGAGCTGGACGTTGACCGCCGCGACCGGCGCCAGCGCGCAGACAGCGGCCAGCGCCGCCGCCGCAGTCAGCCGGCGCGCGCCGCCGCCCCGGCGCCTGGTCTTCGTCATCGCGTCATGGCGTCCCGTTCCTCGCTATCCGCCGTGAGTGGCGTAGACCCGGGTCCGGCCCTCGCGGTCGAACGACACGACGTCGTACTTCTGCGACACCGGGCCCTCCATGCCGGGCGAGCCCATCGGCATCCCCGGCGCCGCGAGCCCGATCACTGCCGGCTTTTCCTTGAGCAGCCGCCGGATGTCGGCGGCCGGCACGTGCCCCTCGATCACGTAGCCGCCGACAATCGCCGTATGACACGATTCGGCGGCACGCGGCACGTGATATTTCGCCTTCACGGCGCTCATGTCGCTGGTGTTGGTCGCCGCCGGCGCAAAGCCGCTGGCGCGCAAATGCTCGACCCACTTGCTGCAGCACCCGCAGGTCGGGCTCTTGTAGACCGCAATCGGCGTTCCGGTCTGCGCCGTAGCCCCTGACACGCCCGCGATCGACATCGCCGCTGCCACCACGAAACCCCGCATCTTCCCCAGCCGTATCATCATCAGGCTATTATGACGCTGAATCGCGACGCAGGGCCGCTTCCCGGCCGCCCCTCCCTTCCCGTCCCCAACTCGAGAAAGGTATTCCGCCGTGGCCGACATGCACGAGATTGACTACGAGATTTTCGGCGACGACATGCAGTATGTCGAAG
>JBDTOB010000546.1:0-2780 GCA_039933435.1 Acidobacteriota bacterium
CGCCGGGACGTGATCATCGTCGCCAGCGTCTCATGCATCTACGGGCTGGGATCGCCGGAGGCGTATTACGGGATGATGCTGCCGCTCGAGCGCGGCCAGCGCATCGATCGCGAGCAGATCCTCAGGAAACTGGTGGAAATCCAGTACGAGCGCAACGACCACGAGTTCGGCCGCGGCGTCTTCCGGGTCCGCGGCGACATTGTCGAGGTGCAGCCGTCGTACGAGGACACGGCGCTGCGGATCGAGCTGTTCGGCGACGAAGTGGATGAGCTGGTCACCTTCGACCCGCTGACCGGCAAGACCATCCGCCGCCACGACAAGATCGCGATTTTCCCGAAGACCCACTTCGTCACCTCGCGCGACCGGACGCGGGCGGCGGTGGACAGCATCAAGGCCGAGCTGACCTGGTACCGCACCCAGCTCGAGTCGGAGGGCAAGGTGCTCGAAGCGCACCGGCTCCATCAGCGGACGATGTTCGATCTCGAGATGATCAAGGAAATCGGCTACTGCCACGGGATCGAGAACTATTCGCGGCACCTGACCGGCCGCGGGCCAGGCGATCCGCCGCCGACCCTGCTCGACTACCTGCCGCCCGATGCGGTGATCATGGTGGACGAGAGCCACCAGTCGGTCCCGCAGGTCCGCGGCATGTACCACGGCGACCGCTCGCGCAAGGAAGTGCTGGTCGCCTACGGCTTCCGCCTGCCCTCGGCGCTCGACAACCGGCCGCTCAACTTCGAGGAGTGGGAAGCGCGCGTCAACCAGCTGCTGTTCGTGTCGGCGACGCCCGGCCCCTACGAGCTGCGGCGCGCCGGCGGCGTCGTCGTCGAGCAGATCATCCGTCCCACCGGGCTGGTGGACCCGCCGATCGACGTCCGCCCGGTCCGCGGCCAGATCGACGACCTGCTTGCGGAGATCCGCGAGCGGGTGGCGCGGCGCGAGCGCGTCCTGGTCACCACGCTCACCAAGCGCATGGCCGAGGACCTGACGCAGTACTATCAGGACCTGGGGGTCCGGGTCCGCTACCTGCACTCGGACATCGAGACCCTCGAGCGCATCCAGATCCTGCGCGATCTGCGGCGCGGGGAGTTCGACGTGCTGGTCGGCATCAACCTGCTGCGGGAGGGGCTCGACCTCCCCGAGGTCTCGCTGGTGGCGATCCTCGACGCCGACAAGGAGGGGTTCCTCCGCTCGAGCGGGGCGCTGATCCAGACCATCGGCCGCGCCGCGCGGAACATCAACGGACGGGCGATCATGTATGCGGACAGGATGACGGATTCCATGAAGCTGGCGATCAGCGAGACGGATCGGCGCCGGGAGATCCAGGAAGCCTACAACCGCGAGCACCACATCACGCCCGCCTCGATCGTCAAGAGCATCGACGAGGTGATGTCGAGCGTCTACGAGCGCGACTACGTCACGGTGTCGGCCGGGGGAGACGATCAGGTGTTCAACAGTCAGGCGGAGCTCGACGCCGCGATCGGCGCGCTGCAGGTGCAGATGAAGGCGGCGGCGGCCAACCTCGAGTTCGAGAAGGCGGCGGCGCTGCGCGACCGCGTCAAGGCGCTGCGCTCCCGTGAGCTGGGCCTCGCCGGGGGCCGCCGCTGATGACGGCATTCCTCGACAGCTGGATCAAGGCCGCGCTCCTCGAGGTCCAGGAGTACGTCCACATGGTGGGGAAGGCGGGCCGGGCGCTGGTCACCCGTCCGTTCTACTTCCGCGACGTCATCGAGCAGTTCGAGGCGATTGGCGTCGGCTCGCTGACGGTGGTGCTGCTGACCGGGATGTTCACCGGCATGGTGCTGGCGCTGCAGTCGGGGCTGACGCTCGACCAGTTCGGCGCCCGCTCGATGGTCGGGCGGCTGGTCAGCGCCTCGATGGTCAAGGAGCTCGGCCCGGTGCTGACCGGGCTGATGGTCGCCGGCCGGGTCGGCTCGGGGATTGCCGCGGAGCTCGGCTCGATGATGGTGACCGAGCAGATCGCGGCGCTGCGCGCGCTCGGCACCGATCCGATCCGCAAGCTGGTGCTGCCGCGGATCCTCGCCGGCTTCCTGATGGTGCCGCTGCTCACCGTCGTCTCCGGCGGGCTCGGCATGGTCGGCGCCTGGATCGTCACCGTGACGCAGCTCAAGGTGCCCTCCGGCGTCTACTGGAACAGCGTCGTCATGGGCCTCTACATCCAGGACGTGTGGATGGGGCTGATCAAGCCGTTCTTCATCGGCTTCACCATTGCCAGCATCGGCTGCCACGTCGGGCTGCGCACCCGCGGCGGCACCCAGGGGGTCGGTCGCGCCACCACCAACGCCGTGGTGGCGGCCTCGGTGGCGGTGATTGCGGTGGACTTCCTCGTGACCAAGCTGCTCATCGCGCTGATGTACTGATGGCCATCCAGCAAGTCACCCGCTCGCCGCTCCTCGAAGAAGCCATGGCCCATGGCGGGCCGATTATCGTCTTCGACAAGGTCTGCCTGGCCTTCGACGAGAAGGAGATCCTGCGCGACGTCTCCTTTACCCTGCAGACCGGCCACACCAAGATTTTCCTGGGGGCGAGCGGCGCCGGCAAGTCGACGATTCTGCGGCTGATCCTCGGCCTGCTCAAGCCCGATTCGGGGCTGATTTTCGTCAACGGCGAGCGCGTCGATAACATGGAGGAGGACGACCTGATGAAGGTGCGCGCCGACCTCGGCATGGTCTTCCAGGAGGGGGCGCTGTTCGACTCGCTGACCGTGCGCGAGAACGTCGGCTACAAGCTGTTCGAGGAGACCGACCTGCCGCTCGATC
>JBDTOB010000547.1:0-2779 GCA_039933435.1 Acidobacteriota bacterium
CGCGGCCAGCGGCCGCCACGGGGGAAACGAGGGCGGGCCGGGCATCGCGTCACGCCCGAAGACCGGGCGGAGCTGGGGCCGCGCCGGCAGCGCCGCGGGGCGCGGTGCAGGCGCCGCCGGGCGCAGCCCCCGAAGCCGCGCCAGCGCGGCGATCGGTTCCTCGGGCATCGGCAGCAGCGCCGCGCAGCCGGCGAGCACTTCGTCGGGGTCGAGCGACAGCGCCTCGGCATAGCGCCGGATGGCGGCCCGGGCATAGAGGCCCGACGGCAGATCCGCCAGCCGTCCCGCATCGATGGCCTCCAGCAGCCGCTCGCCTACACCGGTCCGCCGGGCCACGGCGGCCCGACTTTCGCCTCGCCGTTCTCTCGCCAGCCTCAGCCGTTCATGAACAGGAACATCCACGGGTGCACCCTCTACAAGGCCTATCGACCACAGTGCGAGGATCCATTACGTCAGCCGTGGCGGCGCTCTCTCAATCTTCGCGGCAGTTCGCGGACGGGGTGATAGGATAACGGTCTCCTGCGAAGGGCGACCCCATCTGTATTCCTGACGGCCGATGACACAGCTCACGAGCACTCCAGAAGATCTCCCCACAGGCCTGTCGATCACCGGCGATCTGTCGGCGGACGAAGACGTGGCGATCCGCGGCCGGTTCGACGGCCAGATTTACCTGCCCGACCACCATCTGTCGATTGAGGCGACGGCGTCGGTGACGGCGAAGATCGTGGCCCGGTCGGTGACGATTGGAGGGGCCGTCGACGGCACCATCGTGGCCACGGAACGGGTGTGGATCACGGCCACGGCGCGCGTGCGGGGCCACCTCACGACGCCGGGGATCACGCTGGCGGACGGGGCCCAGTTCACCGGGTCGGTCCACCCCGACCGCACCGAGTCGGCGATGCACGTCGCCCGCTACCGGGCCAAGCAAGCCTAGGCGCCCGCCGCCTCACGGATCAAATCTGTTCCTGCAGGAACGCGGCGACGACCTCTTCCCCCCGCCGGATCAGCCCGCGCCGCCGCCAGCCCTCGAGCGTCACCCGATCGCACCCCGTCAGGTCGGCAAGAAATGTGTCGTGCATCGCGCAGGCGATGTCCGCGTCGTGGAAGCAGATGTTGTTTTCCTCGTTGTGGGCGAAGGAACGATTGTCGAAGTTGGTGGTGCCGATCGTCGCCCAGACCGCATCGACGATCATCGTCTTGTGGTGCAGCATCGTCCGGTTGAACTCGAGCACCTCGATTCCGGCGCGGAGCATCGGACCGAACAGCCGGACGCTGTTGTGCCGCGCCAGCCAGTTGTCGTTGTGGATGCCCGACACCATGATCCGGACGTCGACGCCGCGCGTCCTGGCGTCCACGAGCGCGTCGATCGCCGACTCGTCCGGCACGAAATACGGATTGGCGATGTAGATCGACCGCCGCGCGCAGATGATCGAGAGGTAGTACATCGTCCGCACCGTCGAGGTGCCGATCTCCGGTGAGCTCATGATTGTCTGGACGGCGAGCGGACCGGGCGGCGGCCCCGGCGGCGGATAGTACAGCGGCCCCGAAATCAGCTCACCGGTGGTCTGCAGCCAGTTCTGCGCGAATCCGGTCTGCAGCGGGACGACGGCGGGGCCTTCGAGCCTGACCTGCATGTCGCGCCAGTGCGCCGGGTCCTCGGCGTTGCCCTTCCAGTGGTCGGCGATGCCGGCCCCTCCGGTAAAGGCCAGGCGCCCGTCGATGATGAGCGACTTGCGATGGGTGCGGTGGTTGAAGCGCCCGAGCGAATACCACCGGATCGGGTTGTACCAGGCCAGCTGGCATCCCCCGGCCTCCAGCGTCGTCAGGATCTCGGTGCCGATCGACGACGAGCCGACGGCGTCGAGCAGGATCTTGACCTTGACGCCCTCGGCGGCGCGGCGCGACAGCGCCTCCGAGAAACGCTTGCCGACCTCCCCCGCCCAGTAGATGTAGGCCTCGATGGTGATCGAGTGCTGCGCCTGATCCACCGCCGCGAGCATCGCCGGATAGAAGGCGTCGCCGTTGTTCAGGATCTCGATGCGGTTGCCAGGCGCCAGCGGCACACCGGTGGCGCCGGCCATGGTGGGCAGGAACTCCTCGTCCTCGACCGCGAACTCGTGCTCGAGGCCGTAGCGCGGCGGAAATTCTTCGGGGGCAATCAGGTAGCTGACCAGCCCCATGGCCCCCATGCCGATGGCCCATCCCCATTTGTCGCGGACCATGTTGTAGAGAAACGCCACCGCCCACGGCCACCAGGACCACAGCAGCCGCCGCGCCCGGGTCCAGAAGCGGAGCAGCCCCTTGGGACGGCGTTTGAGGGGGTCGGGGGCGAGGCGGTAGCGCCAGTAGCGCGGCACCGACCGGCGGCGCCAGCGGCGCTGACCGGCCGGACGCACGGACGTCGATCGCCTGGCGCGGCCCGCGGGCCGGCCCGCGAGCGGGGTGGTCGCAGCGTCTCGAGGCACGTCAGGCATCGTCAAGCGTCGGACGGAGCATATCATCCGCATTCCGGGTGCCGGACCTCGGCCGACGCGGCCTGCACGTATAATTGCAGGCACATGCATCCCTGGCACGACAGCTACATCGACGACTCGATCATCGCCACCGCTTTTCCGGTGGTCATCGAGATCCCCAAGGGCAGCAAGAACAAGTACGAGCTGGACAAGGAGACCGGGCTGCTCCGGCTCGATCGCGTCCTTCACAGCGCCGTGTACTACCCGGCCGACTACGGCTTCATTCCGCGGACCTACTGCGACGACGGCGACCCGCTCGACGTGCT
>JBDTOB010000548.1:0-2778 GCA_039933435.1 Acidobacteriota bacterium
TGCCTGCCGGCGCATCGCGGCGAGGAAGTGACCGACGAGGTCATGGATTCGGCGGGGTCGGTGGTGTTCGACCAGGCCGAGAACCGGCTGCACGTCCAGAAGGCGCTGCTGGCGCTGCTCACCCGACATTAGCCAAACCGCCGGCGCCGGGCCTTTGTCCGGCTGTGCTACGCTGCGCGCTCCGGCAACCATGCGCGAAATCGTCATTCCACGATTCGGCGCACCCGAGGTCTTCGAGCTGCGCGAGCGGCTCGATCCCACTCCGGGCGACGGCGAGGTCCGCATCAGGGTCCGCGCCGCGGGGATCAACTTCGCCGACGTGCTGGCGCGGCTGGGGCTGGATCCCGATGTCCCGCGCACGCCGATCGTGGTTGGCTTCGAGGTCGCCGGGCGGATCGACGCGCTGGGGCGCTCGGTCGTCGGCCTCGCGGAAGGCGATCGGGTGGTGGCGCTGACGCGCTTCGGCGGCTACGCCGACACCGTCGTTGTCCCCGCCGCGCAGGTCTTCCGCTTTCCCGACAGCCTGAGCGACGCCGAAGCGGCCGCCATCCCGGTCAATTTCCTGACCGCGGCGCTCGCGCTCTACCGCATGGCCGCACTCTCTCCGGGCGAAACGGTGCTGGTGCAGAACGCCGGCGGCGGGGTCGGCACCGCGGCAACCCAGCTGGCGCGGCTGCGGCGGGCCACGGTCATCGGCACGGCCAGCGCCTTCAAGCACGACGCGCTGCGCAGCTTCGGTGTCGATCACGCGATCGACTACCGCCACGCCGACGTCGGCTCTGAAGTCAGGAAGATTACCCACGGCCGCGGCGCCGATGTCATTCTCGACCCCATCGGCGGGACCAGCGTCACCGACAGCTTCCGCCTGCTGGCGCCGCTCGGGCGGCTGATTGTGTTCGGCCTGTCAGCGTCAGCGACGGGAGAGCGGCGCAGCCGCTGGCAGGCGTTCCGCGCCTGGAAGCGCACCCCGTCCTTCAGTCCGATGTCGATTATCGACCGCAACGTCGGGGTATTCGGACTGCACGTCGGGCACCTGTGGAGCGAAGGCCGGGCGCTCGCCCCGCTGATGGCCATGCTGCTGAACGAGATGGCGGCAGGCCGGGTGACGCCGGTGGTGGCCCGGACCTTCCCGCTGGAGCAGGCGGCCGGGGCCCACCGTTTCATTCAGTCGAGACAGAACATCGGCAAGGTCGTGCTGACGACCTGACCGGGGCCTGAAGGAAGACGCGTCCGGAGCGCCACACTTGGGCCGGCCTGGGTTACCGACCCGAAGGGTGGCGAGCCTCGAACGCGTCGGCGGACTACTTCAGGTGCTTGCCCACCAGCTTGGTCATCTCGAACATGTTGACCGCCGCCTTGCCGCCAAACACCGGCTTCAGTGCGGCGTCGGCCCTGATCATCCGGCGGTTCTTGGGATCCTGCAGGTTGTTCTTCTTGATGTAGGCCCACAGTTTCTTCGTCACTTCCGTGCGCGGCACCGGCTTCGAGCCGATCACTTCCGCCAGATCGGCGCTCGGGGTGACGGGCCGCATGAAGGCCGCGTTCGGCTTGCGCGCAGTCTTCTTCTTCGGCGCCGTCTTGCGCGCGGCGGTCTTCTTGGTGGCGGTCTTCTTCTTGGCGGCGGTTTTCTTCTTGGCGGTCTTGGCCATCTGCTCTCCTTCAAAAGACGCCTCGCAGCGTCGTCTTGGGACAGTAGCATCCCACGAAATGCTCTCGAACGATCCGTCTTTTCCCTCTATGAGCATCCGATCTTTTTGCGGGAGGGTTGGTCCGATGCCCGGGACGAGGGTCCCGCCGCGGCCCCCGGCGCTTGCCGGCGGCGGCCCGGAGCACCCCGCAGCGCTCACGATTCGGCGTCCGCCGCGCGCCCGAGCGCGGGCGCGGCAGCCGGGTCTCCCTCGTGCACGACCCGCCCGGCGTCGAGCACGACGACGTGCTCGGCGACCTGGCGCACTTCCGCCGGATCGTGGGTGACGTAGATGACCGGCACCATCAGCTCGTCGCGGATGCGCTCGAGGAAGGGAAGAATCCGGCGGCGGCGCTCGACGTCCACCGCCGCCAGCGGCTCGTCGAGCAGGAGCAGTTCCGGCGCCGACATCACCGCTCGCGCCAGGGCGACGCGCTGCCGCTCGCCGCCCGACAGCTGCGGCACCCGGCGGTCGAGCAGCGGCGCGATTTCGAGCATCCGCGCCACCGCCTCGAGCGACGGCCGCTGCCCTTCCCGGCGCCCGTAGAGGACGTTGCTGCGGACGCTCATGTGCGGGAACAGCGCGGCTTCCTGCGCCACGTAGCCGATGTGCCGCCGGTGGGGCGGGAGGTCGATGCCGGCGCCGCTGTCGAAGAGCACGCGGGAACCCACCGACAGCGTCCCTGCGGACGGCCGCCGCAGCCCTGCCACCGCGTCGAGCACCGTCGTCTTGCCGGCGCCGGAGGGACCAAAGAGGGCGGTGATCCGCGCCGACAGCCGGAGGCGCAGGTCGAGGGTGAAGGACCCTTGATGCAGGCGCAGGTCGAGGGCGATCACCCGTGCGCGCCTGTGCGGCCGGTCAGCCAGTTCGAGACCAGCAGCGCCGCGAAGGCGATGGCCGCCGAGATCGCCACGAGCACGCCGGCGTCGGCGTCGCGCCCGGTTTCAGCGAAGGAATAGATGCCGACCGCCAGCGTCCTGGTGACGCCGGGGATGCTGCCCGCGACCATCACGGTGGCGCCGAACTCCCCCAGCGCCCGGGCGAAGGCCAGCACGGCGCCGCCGATCACCGCCGGCCGCGCCAGCGGCAG
>JBDTOB010000549.1:0-2771 GCA_039933435.1 Acidobacteriota bacterium
AGCGCGATCAGGCCCAGCCGGAGTTCACGCTCGATCTCGACGCCTATCTCAGACGGCGGCTGACGCCGGCAATGATTCGTACCGCGCAGCAGATGTACTCGAAACACCGCGCGCTGCTGAAGCGCGCCGGTGCGGAGTTTGGCGTCGATCCGCGGATCGTCGTTGCGGTGTGGGGGCTGGAATCGAACTTCGGCAAGTTCGCGGGGGTGCGGCCGACCATCCCCACCCTCGCGACGCTGGCCTACGATCAGCGCCGCGGCCCGATGTTCCGCGCCGAGCTGCTGAATGCGCTCGAGATCCTGAATCGCGGCGACATCGACATCACCCGGCTCAAGGGCTCCTGGGCCGGGGCGCTCGGCCAGCCGCAGTTCATGCCCTCCAGCTACCTGCAGTTCGCGCAGGACTTCGACGGTGATGGACGGAAGGACATCTGGACGTCGCTGCCGGACGTCTTCGCCTCGGTGGCCTACTACCTGCAGCAGCATGGCTGGGCGGCCGGGGCGTCGTGGGGACGGGAGGTGCGCATTCCCGCGGCCAGCCGCGCCCGGATCGATGCGATTCCGCGGCGCGACGCCGGCTGCCGCGCCGAGCGGCTGATGACGGCGCCGGCGCCGCTGGCGTCATGGCGCCGGCTGGGCGTCCGCACCGCTTCCGGGGAGGCGCTGCCCGGCGGCGACATCCCCGCCTCGCTGCTGCAGGCGGGCCGCCGCAGTTTCCTCCTCTATGGCAACTACGACGCGCTGCTCGCCTACAACTGCGCGCACACCTACACCCTCAGCGTGGGTCTGCTGGCGGACCGTCTCCGCTGATCACGAGGCCGGTCCGGCGGCCGCTCAGACGCGCTCGATGGTGACGTGATTCATCACCACCGGCGTCACCGGCCGATCCTGGCTGGCGGTCCGCACCGAGCCGATTTTTTTCACGACGTCGAGGCCTTCCACCACTTCGCCGAAGACGGTGTGGCGGTTGTCGAGGTGCGGTGTCGGGCCGAGGGTGATGAAGAACTGGCTGCCGTTGGTGTTCGGGCCGGCGTTGGCCATCGAGAGGATGCCGGGACCGCTGTGGCGGCGGGTCGGATGGAATTCGTCGGCGAACTTGAAGCCGGGGCCGCCGGTGCCGGTGCCGAGGCGGTCGCCCCCCTGGATCATGAAGCCGCTGATGACGCGGTGGAAGGTCACGCCGTCGTAATACGGCGCCTTCTTCGCTTCACCGCTGGAGGGGTCGCGCCACTCCCTGGTGCCCTCGGCGAGGCCGACGAAATTGGCAACGGTGTTCGGGGCTTCCTTGTCGAACAGCCGCACGGTGAACGTTCCCTCTGAGGTGTCGAAGCGAGCGTAAGTACCGGGTTCCACGCGTGATCTCCTTCCAGGCCCCGGGCCTCGCGCCCGCGAAAACGGGAGCGCGGCCCACGGCGTCGCTGCGATCGGCCGCCCGACCGCAAACAGGAATTATAGGTGGAAACCCCAGGCCGCAGAATTGACAGTAGAATAGCCTCGTCTGCCGCCTCCCTTGAATCCAATGGACCCCGCCTCCGCGCCGCTCCACGTCCTGCTCGTCGACGACGACGATGCTTATGCCGCGCTCGTGCGCGTCCAGCTCGAGGCGGGGACGGTGCCGATTGTGTTCGACCGGGTCGCCACCGCGACTGCCGCCGACGCCGCGCTGAGGCGCGATTCGTTCGACGTCGTCCTGCTCGATCTGGCGCTCCCCGACAGCGCCGGCCTGGCCACCGTCGAGCGGATCCTGTCGAATGGCGCGATCGCGCCGCTGATCGTGCTGACCTCGACAGACGACGAGGAGACGGCGGTGCAGGCGGTGCAGCGCGGCGCCCAGGATTACCTGGTCAAGAGCCGCACCGACGCCGAGCTGCTGCAGCGCTCGATCCGCTACGCCATCGAACGCGCCGAGTGGCGCCGGGAGTCGGTCCGCCGGGAAGCCGAGCTGCGCCAGTCGCACAAGATGGAAGCCATCGGCCGCCTGGCCGGGGGCGTGGCGCACGACTTCAACAACGTCCTGACCGCGATTTTCGGCTACTCCGATCTGCTGATGGATCAGTTCGCCGAGGACGATCCCCGCCGCGACGACGTCCAGGAGATCCGCCTCGCCGCCGAGCGCGCCGCGGCGCTGACCCGCCAGCTGCTGGCCTTCAGCCGCAAGCAGATGATCCAGCCGCAGCGCCTCGACCTCAATACCGTGGTCGACAGCCTCCACAAGCTGCTGGCGCGGCTGGTCGGCGAGGACATTCCGCTCGGGATCGACGCCGCTGCGGATCTCTGGACGGTGATGGCCGACCCCGGACAGATCGAGCAGGTGCTGATGAATCTCGCCGCCAACGGACGGGACGCGATGCCCGAAGGGGGCACGCTGGCCATCGCCACCGGCAACGTTGTCGTCGACACGGAGGATCCGCGCGAGCGGCCCGGGCTGCGGCCCGGCGAGTACGTCACGCTGACGGTGTCCGACACCGGCACCGGGATTCCGGAGGATGTGCGGCTGCACATCTTCGAGCCGTTCTTCACGACCAAGGCACAGGGCAAGGGGACCGGGCTGGGCCTGGCCACCGTTTACGGCATCGTCAAGCAGAACAACGGCGGGATCTACCTGGCGAGCGAGCCGGGGAAAGGGACGCGGTTCGTGATTTATCTGCCCCGCGTCCCCTGATCGCTACTTCTTCAGCTTGAAGTCGGGAGGAATCGCCAGGTCGGCGGCCGAGACACTGGTCGAGACTTCCTGCGTTTCACCGATCACGGTGAAGATCGTCGCCCGCGCCT
>JBDTOB010000550.1:0-2769 GCA_039933435.1 Acidobacteriota bacterium
GAGCCGCGACAAAGCCGACCCCGTGGCTGATGCTGTTGGCGATCTCCTCGCCACGCGTTTGCGGGCGCTCCAAACGACTGCCTCTTTCTCTCATACCGTACGATAGCGTCGCGTCGACGCCGACGCTGATTGGCCACTAAGCCAAGTCCCGTTCTTGCGAGTCGGCTGAGGCACTTTTTCCTTCTGCGCGGTAGTCGACGCGCATGCTGCGCGGCTGGAGCGGGCCCGACAACCGGCCCTTGACCCCCGCCCGGTTGGCCACCGACCTTGGCCTCTGTCAGCTTCGCTCTCCCCTCACCCCTGCCATGACGCTTCCGCTCACTTCTTTCGGCGCCTCGCAGGGTCAGCCTCCGTCCTCAGCCTTTGATTCGTGGGCCGTGGGAGTCATCCTTGCCGCGGCTGTCGGCGTACCGTTGGGACTGCTTTGGGACATTTCGTGGCACATGTCCGTCGGCCGCGACACGATCCTGACGCCGCCGCACGGGATGTTTTATGGCGGCGCCATGGTAGCCGGACTGATGAGCGGCATCGTCGTCCTCCGGACGACCTTTGGCGACTCGGTGGAGTCGCGCGCACGATCGGTGAGGTTCTGGGGGTTTCGCGGCCCGCTCGGGGCGTGGATCGCGATCTGGGGATCGTTTGCCATGTTGGCGTCGGCCCCCTTCGACAACTGGTGGCATGCCGCCTATGGACTGGACGTCAAGGTGATCACGCCACCGCACATGCTACTGGCGATCGGCTTGCTCAGCATCGTGATTGGCGCCCTGACGCTGATGGCGGCGGTGCAGAACCGGTCCACCGACAGCCACCAGACGGGACGCATCGCCTGGGCCTACGTTACCGCCGGAGGCGCGCTGGCGCTGGGGTTTGCGGACTCCTCCATAGAAGCCTCGTTCCCCAATGCGCAGCACACTGCGGAATACTATCAGTTCTGGGCGCTGGCATTGCCTGGCCTTCTCATTGGGCTGTCGCGCGCCGGACGGACGAAGTGGGCGGCCACGGCGTCGGCAGGAGTCTTTATGGTGCTCTGGTTCGGCATGGGTCTGATCCTACGGCATGTCGATGCCACGCCGAGGCTGGCGCCGATCTACAATCCACGCACCTACATGTGGCCGCCGTTCTTCCCGACCCTGCTGATCGTGCCGGCCTTCGGGATCGATCTGCTCCGACAACGCTTCCGCGAACTCGATTCATGGCGCGTGGCACTGACGGTGGGCGCGACGTTTGTCGTGCTCCTGGTGGCGGTGCAGTGGCCGTTTTCCCGCTTCATGCTTACGCCGGCGGCGGAGAACTGGTTCTTCAACGCCAACGAGTGGGCGTATACGGCTCGACCGGGAGCCGCTCGACATGCCTTCTGGAAGGGCGACCATTTACTGTCCGGACTTGTGCTCGCGATTGTCATAGCGACAGGCTCGGCGCGACTTGGGCTGGCCTGGGGCGGCTGGATGTCGCGGGTGAAGCGGTGAGTGTGCGCATCGGCCGAATCACCCGCATCGCAAGGCGTAGCACGATTTGCTTCGGTACTCTGGCTCTGTTGCTAATCACGACTGGGCATGTGGGGAGTCCCGACGTGGTGTTCGAGGGGAATGCGGGCCCGTACGCGCTGCGAGTGATCATTCGGACGCCTTCGGTGATCCCGGCGCGGGCCGAGGTGATCGTCCGCACGCTGGGGAGACGCGTGACGCGCGTTTCCGCGTCCGCCGGGCTGGCGGAGACCGGTGAGGCGGGCGCTCCACCACCCGAAGCCGCCGTGCCGACCCCGGGGGATTCAACCCTCTGGTCGTTGCAGCTGTGGCTGATGGTGCAGGGATCCTACGCCGTCCGGGTCGCGGCCGAAGGGCCGGCTGGCGGTGGGGTGCTGCTGGTACCGATCACCGCGGTGGCGCGCGACGTCTTGAAGATGGACCGCGCGACGGGCCTGCTGTTGGCGGTGCTTGCCCTCTTTCTGATCAGCGGGATGCTGACGATCGTCGGCGCGGCCGCTGGCGACGCGCTGGCGGAGCCGGGAGTTGCACTTGACGGTGGTGCTGTCCGCCGGGTCCAGCTCGCGCGCCTGGCGGCGGGCTTCGTGCTGGCGCTCGGCATTGGCGCGTACGGGGTCTGGTGGCGTAAGGTGGACCGGGACCACGTCCGCTCGACCTTCCGACCGACGCGGATGCAACTCGCTATCCGCGCCGACGGCCCCCGCTCGCTGCTGCGCGTATCCTTTTCTCCGGAGGAGCCGCGCAGCATCAGCCAGCCCCGTCGACTGGCCACGCCACTCCTCCCCGACCACGGCAAGCTGTTGCACCTGTTCGCCATCCGCTCCGACCTTGCGGCGATGGCGCACCTGCATCCCATCCCGCTCGACTCGGTGACCTTCGAGACGACCCTCCCGCCGCTCCCGGCGGGGCGGTACCTCTTCTACGGCGACATTGTGCACGAAAGCGGGTTCGCCGAAACGATGGTCGCGCAGGCCGACCTCAGTGCCATGGCGGCGGCGTGGACTCCGCGCGACCCCGACGACGCCGTGGCGGTGTCGGAGCCCGACGGCGGAGGAGCCCTCCCCGATGGCGCCACGCTGATCTGGAATGGTACGGATCAGGGCATCATCGCCGGCACGGACGCCCCAATGACGTTCACCTTGCGGGATGCCCACGGCGCGGTGATCCCGGTCGAACCCTATCTGGGTATGGCCGCCCACGCCGTCGCCGTTCGAGCTGGCGGCGACGTCTACGTGCACCTGCACCCCGTCGGCACAACGCCGATGGCGGCGGTTCGTGCGCTCGC
>JBDTOB010000551.1:0-2766 GCA_039933435.1 Acidobacteriota bacterium
TACTCTCGGCCGACGACGGCGCCGCCATCCGCACCGCGCTCGAACAGATCCGCGCCGCGGGCGGCGGCGGCGACGCCTTCTTCAACGCGCCGGCCGCGGCCACCGACGAGGACGTCCACTCGTTCGTCGAGCGGGAGCTGGTCGCGCGCGTCGGCGACGCCGGCCGCCGCCTGCATACCGGACGGTCGCGCAACGAACAGGTCTCGCTCGATCTGCGCCTCTATCTGAAGCGCCGCATCCCGCTGCTGCAGCAGCGCATCGCCGCATTGGTAGGCGTCCTCGCCGATCAGGCCGGCGTCTGCGGCAGCGCGCTGATGCCCTCCTACACGCACCTGCGCCGCGCCCAACCGGTGCTGGCAGCCCACTTCTTCCTTGCCCATGCCGCTGCATTCCGCCGCGATCACACCCGCTTCTCCACCGTGCTCGACGAGATCGACGAATTGCCGCTCGGATCGGGGGCCATCGCCGGCACCAGCTATCCCATCGACGTCGCCGCGCTGGCCGCCAGGCTCGGCTTCTCACGCGTCGTCGCCAACAGCATCGATGCCACCGGCGATCGGGACTTCGTGGCCACTTTTCTCCATACGGCTGCGCTGACGATGGTCCACCTCAGCCGGCTCGCCGAGGATGGCATTCTGTTCACATCCGAGGAATTCGGGTTCTTCGAATTGGCCGATACGGCCGCGACAGGCAGCAGCCTGATGCCGCAGAAGAAAAATCCGGATCCGCTCGAGCTGGTGCGCGGCAAGGCCGGCCGTGTTATCGGCCGCTCCGCCGGATGGCTGGCGACCATGAAAGGTCTGCCCATCGGCTACAGCAAGGATCTGCAGGAAGACAAGGAGGCGCTGTTCGAAGCCGAGGATACGCTCGGCGCCTCGCTCGACGCGACGGCATCGGTGGTCAGTGGACTGCGGCTGAACGCCGAAGCCACCGAGGCGGCGGCGTCAGGGCTGCTGCTCGCAACCGACGTCGCCGATTACCTGGTCGGGAAGGGGATGCCGTTCCGCGAGGCGCACGAGGTCGTGGGTGCAATGGTGCGGCGCCTGATCGGGGAACGCCGGTCGTTCGAGGCGCTCAGCCTGGAGGAATGGCGCACCCACTCGGCGCTGTTCGACGAAGACGTCACCCGCGCGATCACCCCGGCCGCATCGGTGGCGCGCAAACGCACGCCGCAGTCCACGCATCCGGACGCCGTGGCGCGGGCACTCGAAGAGGTCAATGGCTGGCTTGCCGCGGTGGCCCGTGACCGCAGCTGAGAGAGGACGACGGCGACTGGCGGGAAGAGCTGCCGGTCGCCGTCGTCAATCGATACTTCCCTCCGAGGGAAGAACGGGATGCGCGAGTTTAGAACTTGAAGGTCACGCCTACCGTCCCGCGCCAGAACTTGAAGTTCCCGAGCGAGAAGTCAACGCTGTTCGAGCTGTTGCTCTGCAGCGAGCGGAAGTAGCGGAGGTCGCCGCGGACACCGATATTGCCGCCGAGGACCATCAACCCGCCGCCGGCGTCGTAGCCGAGGTCGTTGCGGCTGGCGTTGAGGAACTGTGAGGCGTTGTCCACCTTGGACTTCAGCAGCCCGATGCCGCCGGACGCATACGGACGAATCGGTCCGAGCGGCGCGCCGACCACGACATTTCCCATCAGCGTTGTGACGTTGCCGTCCCCCACGAGGTTGAACTTGGCCCCGTTGGTGTCGCGGAAGAAATTCGGAGAGTAGCCGAAATCCGCTTCGAATCCGATCACACCGGCGCCCATCCAGGCGAGCGAGGCACCGTAGTTGAGCTTACGCTCGAACTCGTTCTTGTAACTGTCGCCGCTACCCCCGACCTCGGCGTTTCCACCAAAGGTGGAGCCGACGAACGGGGTAAAGAGCCAGTCCGCTGCCGCCCTGGATGGGGCTGCTGCCGCGGTCAGGGCAACCAGCGACGCCGCCAGAAATAACTTACGCAATGACATTTACAATCCTCGTCTGAATAACTGCGGGGCTTCCCGCCGCCTCGTCCGTGACGGACGCCTGTCAAAAACGGGTGCAAGCGGGAGGCCAGAGGAGAGTGGGGCGTGCCAGAGCACGGGGTGCTCAGCAGCCAGCGGGCGTCACGGCTGAGGTGTCGGGACGCCAGCGAGGCGGCGCGGGGGGGAAGAGACCCCCCCGTCACGCTCTTGCTGTTATTGCGGGCGCTCGACCTCGATCGGTGCCGGGGACGAGAGGCGAACGCTGACCACGGTGCCCGACGGAAGGGTCGCGGCGTTACGGTCGCCCGTCATGACGACCGCGCCGCCGCCGGCGGCCCCGGTTGCGCCCCCCAACACGGCGCCCTTGCCACCGCCCAGGATGGCGCCGAGGATGGCGCCGCCGATCGCTGCGCCGCCAATCTTCCTCGCGCTCTCCGACGACGGGGAGTCCCCTTCCCGCATGATCGTCTCGGTCCGCAGCGGCACCTCCCGCCCATCGGCGAGCACCAGCGTGTGGAAGCGCAGCCCGAGACGCGCGCGCTCCCTCATCTTGCCGCCGCGCTCGACCAGCGTGACCGACCCGAGCACCCGCGAGCCGGAGGGAATCGCGACGCGGCCGTCGATGGTGACGTCGCGGCTGACCCGTGCCTCGACGCGATCCTCGAGACGCGCCCGCTCAGAGGAGAGCGGCGTGTCCACTCGCAGACCGAGCACAGACGATGTGGGGATCACCAACTCCTCGTACTGGCGCAGCGGCGGCCGCGGATCCGACGACCGCGCCGGTCCCGGCTCGCCGGTCGCCGAGGCGACGGCCCC
>JBDTOB010000552.1:0-2760 GCA_039933435.1 Acidobacteriota bacterium
TGGTGCTGCTGGCGCTTTTCGTCATGCTCGGCGCCGCGACCGCGACCGCGACGCGACGCCGCGGGTCCTCTGCGGTGGTCCGCGAACGCCGGCGGCTCTGGAACATCAGCGGCACCGGGATGCTGCTGAGCTCGGGTCTGACGCTCGCCTATGTCAGCTACGTGGTCCTCCATGTGCATCCATGGTACGAGCCGCGTTACCTCATTCCGCTGTTCGGCATGATCGTCGGCAACGCCATGAACGGCGCGGCGCTGACCATCGAGCGCCTGGCCAGCGAGATGGACTCGCAGCGCGCCACCGTCGAAGCGTATCTCGCGCTCGGGGCGACGCCGTCGAGGGCCTCCGCCGAGCCGGTCCGGCGTGCCCTGACGGCGGCGCTGATCCCGGCCGTCAACGGTTTGATGGTGGTCGGCCTCGTCCAGCTGCCGGGGATGATGACCGGCCAGATTCTCGCGGGCCAGTCGCCGCTGCTGGCCGTGCGTTACCAGGTCCTGGTGGCCTTCATGCTCACCGGAGCGACGGCGATGACCTCGGTGATGGTCGCGCTCTGGTATCGCCGGACCTTCTTCACCGCCGCCGCCCAGCTGGCGGTTCGCGTGCCGGTGTAACACCGGGCGAGCGCGGCCCGGCCATCAGCCGTCAACCAGCGGCGCGGACCCATGATACCGGCCGGCGCCGATCCAAATACGAATCTGCCGTGCTCATGGCACCCGGGCCGCCACGATCGGGATGTGCCAGACGCCGTAGCCGTCAGGATCGTGGAGCGTCTCGATCATCTCGTCGAAATGCGCGATGAACCGATCGCGCGGCATCCGCGTCTGTGCCGGGACGGCGTCGGCATACCCGTCCCGCCACGCGGTCAGGATGGCGGCAAACGTCTCCCGCGGCACCCGCAGCGGATCGACGACGACGTAGTCGACGGTGATATCGGAGAGGCCGAGCCGACGGAGGATGCCGTAGGTCATGCGGCCGATGCGCATCTCGGTGCCGAGCGCCTCGCCGAAGCGGCGCGGTCCCTCGTTCCAGAAGTCGTCGGGGTCGAGGCGGCGCGGCTCGAAATGGAGCATCAGGTAGTCCTCCACCAGGAGGTGCAGCCATCCGCCCGGCCGGACGACGCGGCGCAGCTCGGCAATCGCGCGATCGGCGTCGGGAATCGCCTGCAGGACGTGACGGCAGACGACCAGGTCGAACGACTGGTCCGGGAGCCCGAGGTCGAAGACGCTGCGGTTCTCGAAGCGGACGCGATCGCCGGGCGCCCCGCACCGAGACCGCGCCAGCGCGAGGTGGCTGTCGATGATGTCCACGCCCAGCACCTGCGCGGCGGGGAACAGCTGTGCGAGGCGGCAGGAGATCTCGCCGGTGCCGCACCCGGCGTCGAGGACGTCCGCCCGGTCCGGCAGCGCGTAGCGGCGCAACAGCGGCGCCTCCTGCGGCCAGATCGCCTCGGCCTGCGCCGCGAGGTTGCGGACCATGGATTCGTCCGCCATTTCCCGGCCCTGTGGATTGAGGTCGACCATAGATCAGCAGCCCTTCCACCGGCCAGTGTAAACGCACGGGCCGGAGTGGGTCCGTAATTCTCCTGATCGCGAGACCCATGCGGACGAGCGCCGTATCGCCGGCGTGCCCGGAGGCGCCGCGGGCGTCCGCGGCGGACGGCGGCTAGTCGTTGAAGAAGAAAGTGCCGCCGGCGCCGCCGAAGCGCGGATTGACGATGTTGTTGAAGATCGAGCCGAAGGAGTAGGAGATGCCGAAGTTGACGAAATACTGATAGCCGGTCGCCAGCTGGCGCTGGCGCACCAGGATCTCTTCGATCGACGCCGTCCCGCGTGGCAGATAAATCTGGTCGCGGGTTCTCGACAACTGGGTGAAGACGTTGAAGGAGAAGCCCTTGAACAGCCGCACGCTGGTGGCGCCGAACGCCGAGACGCCGTACTTATGGGGATCGTTGAGGAACTGCGATAGATCGACGGAGGCGGAGGCCGTTCCCCACGGCTGCCGCAGGCTCAGCGAGGTCGTCAGCTTGTGGTCGAACAGCCGCTCCTTCGTCTTGCCGAAGATCGTTTCCTCGCGGTAGTCGAGCGCGTCGAGACCGAGCGTGTACTGGAGAGTCAGCATGCGCCGCGTCGATTGCGCGTAGGGGAAAAAGTTGTATTCCACGCCGGGGGCGACCCGGAGGCGAAAGTCGTAGTTGAGGAACGTCGACGCCGAGACGTTGCCGACGATCCCGGTGGACCAGTGCTGCGTCAGGCTTTTGACGGCGAGGCCGCTGCCATTGGAGTTCTTCGACACCGACTTGAAGGTGTCGGTCTCGCTCAGCTTGAAGCTGTTCTCGCGGTAGTTGGTCGACGCGGAGAAATCCAGCCGCCACGCATCGGTAGTACGGTTTGCCGACATCGAGCCGCGCAGCGAGCGGTTCCGGCTCGACTGCTCCCCGTTGAAGGAGCCACCGACGTTGGTGCGGAACACCCAGAAATTCCAGGGGTCCCTGCTGGTCACCGGCTTCGCCGCCGCTCCATCCTCGGGCGCGAGGGTGACCTTGAGCCGCTTGCCGGCGGGCGACTCGGACACGTAGCGGACCAGGCCCTGCTTGATCAGCTCCGCGATGCCCTTCCGCTTCTCGTCTGAGGTCGCCGTGCGCGGCGCGAAGTACCGAAGTACCTGCTCGACGCCGGCAAAGCTGCCAAGGCCGATGAATTTCAGCGTGTACTCCGTTCCGCCCCCGCCGGTGTCCTGGGTCGTCACCAGCAGGTGGACGTCGGC
>JBDTOB010000553.1:0-2751 GCA_039933435.1 Acidobacteriota bacterium
ACGATGGACCTGCACAAGGCGCAGATCCAGGCGTTCTTCGACATCCCGGTCGATCACTTGTTCGCCGCGCCGGTGATCATCGACTACTGCGCGCGGCTCGGGTACCAGAACCTGACCATCGTCTCGCCCGACGCCGGCGGCGCCGAGCGGGCCCGGGCCTACGCGAAGCGGCTCGGCGGCGAGCTGGCGATTATCGACAAGCGCCGCAGCGACGACGGGACGGCGGAGGTGATGAACGTGGTCGGCGACGTCGCCGGCCAGACCTGCATCATCCAGGACGACATCATCGACACCGCCGGCACCATCGTCAAGGCGGCGACGGCGTTGAAGAAGAGCGGCGCCGAGCGGGTGCTGGCGTGCGCGGTCCACGGGGTGCTGTCGGGGCCGGCGATCGAGCGGCTGGAAGCGGCGCCGATCGATCAGGTGATCATCACCAACACCATCCCGCTGAGCGGCGCCAAGGCGGGCTGCGGGAAGATCAAGGTGCTCTCGGTGGCGCGGCTGCTCGGGCAGGCGATCCGCAGCATCCACGAAGAGACGTCGGTGTCGTCGCTGTTTGTGTGAAATAAAGCTTCCAGCTTTCAGCTTCCGGCTTCCAGCTTGTGCTGCGGCAGCCGGGGGTGGAGGGGCGGGAAGCTGATATCGAAGCTGCCGGGAGCTGGCAGCTGGAAGCTGGAAGCTATTTATGGACGCGACACTTCAGGCGGAAAAGCGCGAGGGACGGGGCAAGAACGAGGCGCGGCGGCTGCGGGCGAGCGGGAAGATTCCCGCGGTCGTCTACGGCGCCGACAAGGGCAAGGCGGTCGCGATTGCCGTCGACCCGAAGATGCTGCTCCGCATCCTCCACTCGGAATCGGGCGTCAACACGCTCATCGGGCTGCAGCTCGACGGCGGCGGCTCGCGCGTCCTGGTCAAGGAATATCAGCTCGATCCGATTGCGCACCGGCTGCTCCACGTCGACTTCTACCAGGTCGCGATGGACAAGATGCTGACCGTCACCGTCCCGGTGCTGCTCAAGGGCGAGGCCAAGGGCGTCAAGCTCCAGGGCGGCGTCGTCGACTTCGTCCACCGCGAGATCGAGATCGAGGTGCTCCCCGGCGACATCCCGGAGAACATCACCGTCGACATCAGCGAGATGGTCCTCGGCCAGGGCGTCCGCGTCCGCGACGTCATGGGGAGCGAAGACACCGGCACCGCGGTCAAGTGGAAGGCGACGAGCGATCCCGACATGATGATCGTCCACGTCGTCGCGCCGCGGGCCGAGGAAGCGCCGGCCGTGGTTGACGCCGTGGCGGCCCCGGTGGCGGGCGCCGAGCCCGAGGTCATCAAGAAGGGCAAGACCGACAAGGACAAGGACGAGGACGAGAAGACCGAGAAGAAGAAGTAGATGTGAAGCTCGTCGTCGGACTGGGCAATCCCGGGCGCACCTACGACGGCACGCGCCACAACATCGGCTTCGAGGCCGTCGATCGGCTGGCCGCCCGGCACGGCCTGACGTGGGAATCGGCGCCGGCTGAGGCGGTGCTCGCCAAGTGGCGGGCGCAGGCGGCGCTGGTGGCCAAGCCGCTGACCTTCATGAACCTCAGCGGCCAGGCGGTCGGGGCGCTGCTGCGCTTCTACAAGATCGAGCCGGTGGATCTCCTCGTTGTCGTCGACGACGTCAATCTCGAGCTGGGACGGCTGCGGGTGCGGCCGTCGGGATCGGCTGGCGGGCACAATGGACTGAAGTCCATCATCGGCGTGCTCGGCAGCGAAGACTTTGCACGGCTGCGGGTGGGAGTCGGGCGCGGCGATGCCCGGCGCAACCTCGCGGATCACGTGCTGGCGGCCTTCGACCCGCAGGAGCGGGAGGAGGTGGCCGACGCGGTGGACCGATCGGCGGACGCCGCGGAACTGTTCGTCGCCGAGGGCATCGGCGCGGTGATGAACAGGTTCAACCGGAAAGAAGACGGGGACTAGAACACCTCTCTTCTCCTTGTCCGCCCTCGCGCGACGCGCGACGGCGGACCGCTCAGTCCATAAGGAGACACATGAGTAGCGCACGACAGTACGAGCTCGTCTACATCGTCACACCTGAAGCCTCGGAGCAGGATGTCGCCGATCTGCACACGCAGATCGAGCAGATCATCCAGCGCTACGAAGGCACCCTCGACAAGACCGAGAACTGGGGCCGCAAGCGGATGGCCTACGACATCGGCCGCCATCGCGAAGGGACCTATGTGGTCGAGACCATCACCGGCTCCGGGGAGCTGATGAAGGAAATCGGCCGCCGGCTCCGCGTCATGGACTCGGTCATCCGCCAGCTGATCGTCCGCGTCGACGAGGAGCTGCAGGTGGCGCAGCGCACCACTGACGCGCGCAAGGCGTTCGTGGGGCGGCGCCGCACGGCGCGCGGGCTGCCGCCGGAACGGCAGCCGGGCGAGGGCCGCGGCGATGGCGACAACCAGGACGACATGGATCTCTCGGAGGGGCAGCGATGAGGGAAGAACGCAGCGGAGGCGGCCGCGGCCGCGACAAGGACAAGAAGGACGGCAAGGGCGGCGACGCGCCGCGGCGCGGGTTTTTCCGCCGCCGCCGGGTCTGCAAGTTCTGCGCGGAGAAGATCGACTACATCAACTACAAGGACGTCCGCCTGCTGGCGCCGTTCCTGCCGGAGCGCGGCAAGATTCAGCCGCGGCGGATCTCCGGCACCTGCGCGCTGCACCAGCGCAAGCTGCAGGTGGCGATCAAGCGCGCCCGCCAGCTGGCGCT
>JBDTOB010000554.1:0-2746 GCA_039933435.1 Acidobacteriota bacterium
TCTACGGCCGCTACCGCGAGGGCAGCCACTTCTGGGAAGACACCAACAACAACGCCCGCGTCGACTTCAACCCGCCCCCGGGGATTCCGCGCACCCTCTACATTCCCGACCTGTCCGCGAAGCTCGCGCAGATCGGCAGCGGCTCCAGCTTCGTCATCGCCGAGCTCGACGGCGCCTACACGAAGTATTACGAGGCCACGCTCGAGTCCGAGTGGCGCGGCGCGCGCTCGTTCGTGCGCGGTTCCTACACTTTCAGCCGCTACCGCGGCAACTTCGACCAGGACAATTCGTCGAGCGGCAACGACGACAATATCTTCATCGGCTCGTCGAACATCGCCGACGACGCCGGACGTCAGTTGTGGGATCGGAAGGACGGGACCCTGCGGGGCGACCGGCCGCACCTGCTGAAGATCTATGGCTACCGCGCCCTCCCCTGGAACGCGACCGCCGGCGCCTTTGCCGTGGCGCAGTCGGGACAGCCGTGGGAAGCGTGGAGCTACGAGCCCTACATCGCGCTGACGACCAGCACCAGCGACACCAACCGCTATGCCGAGCGGGCCGGCTCGCGCCGCAGCCCGTCGCACTGGCAGCTCGATTTCAACTACACCCAGAACTTCCGCGTCGCGCCGCGGATGAATCTGCAGCTGGCGGGGGATCTGTTCAACGTCTTCAACCGGCAGACCGGTTACGACTATCAGCCCAGCGTCCACAACTCCGAGTTCGGAAAGCCGCGCGCCTACTACTCGCCGCGGCGCTTCCAGCTGGCCGCGCGGCTGCAGTTCTGAGGGGCGCCGGACCGGCGTAAAGGGCTGACGGAAAAGATGCCGCGTCTGTCGTATCCAGCGTCGCCGGCCGCCGACGTCGTCGACGACTACCACGGCGTCCGGGTCGCCGATCCCTACCGGTGGCTGGAGGACGCTGGCGATTCGCGGACGCAGGCCTGGGTCGCGGCGCAGAACGCGCTGACGCGCGCGGAGCTGCAGGGCCCGGCGCGCAGCCGGCTGGTCGAGCGGCTGACCCGGCTCTACGACTACCCGCGCACCGGGGTCCCGTTCCGGCGCGGCGGCCGCTACTTCTTCAGCCACAACACCGGCCTGCAGGACCAGCCGGTGCTCTACGTCCAGGACGGCCCCGCCGGCACGCCGCGCGTGCTGATCGATCCCAATACCCTGAGCGCCGCCGGACCCGTGGCGCTGACCGCAATCGCGCCGGACGAGGACGGCGACCGCCTCGCCTATGCCCTGTCCGAGAGCGGCAGCGATCGCCAGACGCTGTTCGTCCGCGACGTCGGCAGCGGCCGCGATCTCGGGGACAGGCTCGAGTGGGTGAAGTTCGTGTCGGTTGCCTGGGTCCGGTCCGGCGAGGGGTTCTTCTACACGCGCTTTCCCGCGCCCGGCACGGTCGCACCCGGAGACGAGCACTACTTCAACCGCGTCTACTTCCATCGTCTCGGCGCAGCCCAGGCAGACGATGTCCTGATCTTCGAGAAGCCGGACGAGCGCGAGACCGTGTTCGGCGTCGAGGTCAGCGACGACGACCGCTGGGTGGTGGTGACCGCCTACCGGGGCTCGAGCGACCGCAGCGAGGTGCACGTCATCGACCGCCGCGCCGCGCCGCAGACGCCGGTGGCGCTGTTCACCGGCTATGCCGCGGCCTACAGCTTCATCGAGGCGGCGGACGGACGGCTGTTGTTCCGCACCGACGACGGCGCGCCGCTCGGGCGCATCGTCTCGATTGATCCGGTGGAGGGCGCGGCCGGCGTTCGCGAGGTCGTCGCCGAGGGCCCCGACAAGCTGTCGGCCGCCGGCGTCGTCCACGGCTCAATCGTGGCGTCCTATCTGCACAACGCCAGCGATCGGCTGCGGCTGTTCGCGCTCACCGGGGAAGCGGCGGGGGAGATCGAGCTGCCGGCGCTGGGATCGGTGACCGGCATCAGCGGCCGCCGGTTTGATGACGAGATGTTCATCGGCTTCACCTCGTTCACCTATCCGCCGGCGGCGTTCCGTTACGACTTCGCGACGCGTGAGCTGGCGCCGTCCGCCGTGGGGATGCCGGGGCGGGGCGGGCACGCGGACGTCAATCCGGCAGACTACCGGATCGTCCAGGTGTGGTATCCGTCAAAGGACGGCACGCCGATCTCGATGTTCCTGGTGCACCGGGCCGACACCCCGAAGGACGGCAACCGGCCGGTCCTGCTGACCGGCTACGGCGGCTTCAACATCAGCCTGACGCCGGCGTTCGATCCCGCCAACTTCGTGCTGCTCGATGCCGGCGGCATCTATGCCGTGGCCAACCTGCGGGGGGGCGGAGAGTACGGAGAGGCCTGGCACGAGGCGGGGATGCTCGAGCGCAAGCAGAACGTCTTCGACGACTTCATCGGCGCCGCGGAGTGGTTCGTGAGCGCCGGGTATTCGCGGCCGGAGCGAGTGGCGATCGAGGGAGGCAGCAACGGCGGGCTGCTGACGGCCGCGGTCATGCTGCAGCGCCCGGAGCTCTTCGGGGCGGTGATCTGCCGGGTCCCGGTGGTGGACATGCTGCGCTATCACCGGTTCACGGTGGGGCGGTTCTGGATCCCGGAGTACGGTTGCGCCGACGATCCCGTCCAGTTCGCCTGGCTCTACGCCTACTCGCCGCTGCACCGCGTCAGGGACGGCGCCAGGTATCCACCGATCCTGATTACCACGGCGGACACCGACGACCGCGTCGCGCCCGGCATGGCGAAGAAGTTCGCGGCGCGGCTGCAGGC
>JBDTOB010000555.1:0-2741 GCA_039933435.1 Acidobacteriota bacterium
CCCGAGCCGCGGCCGACTTCGACGCACGCCGCCGGAAACGCGTGGCTGGTCACGCCTTCTTCGAGCAGCGCCGCGGCGGTGGCGAAGAGCGTCACCGTCTCCTCACGCCGCGGCGGCGCCGCGCGTCCGCGGCAGCACGAACGACAGTCCCAACGCGACCAGGCTGGTGATCGAGGCGCCGATGAACGCGTACCAGGTCCAGGCGAACGCCCCCGTCGCCCAGGCCCAGGCCACGGCCGCGGTGCCGGCGAGCATCCCGGCGAGCATCGCCCGCGACTGCACGCGCGTGCCCAGCACGCCGCAGAGGAAGGCGCCCAGCACCGGGCCGGCGGCGAGCGACAGGACCCCGAGGCCCGAATCGAGGACGGACTTGGTCACGTACTGCGCCGCCAGCGCGACGCCGATTTGCGCCACCCCCCAGAAAATCGTCGCCCCCTTGGAGACCCGCATCAGCTGTCTCTCATCGGCGTCAGGGCGGACGTACGGCTTGTAGAAATCGTTGACCGTCGTGGCGGCGAGCGCGTTGATCGACGGCGACAGCGCCGCGGCGACGATCGCGGCGACGATGAAGCCCGCCGCGCCGTGGGTCAGCGAGGTGACGATGAAGAGCGGCAGGATCTCGTCGTTCGAGGCCAGCGCCCGCGGCAGCGGCACGTGCTGGTAGAAGGTGAACAGCATCGCCCCGATGGTCAGGAACAGCATGAACTGCGCGAAGACGATCACGCCGCTCAGCACCAGCCCGGTGGCGGCCTGCGCGGATGAGCGCGCCGACAGCAGCCGCTGCACCAGGAACTGGTCGGTGCCGTGGGTCGCGAGCGTCAGCGCCACGCCGCCAATCAGCCCGGCCCAGAACGTGTACACCTGGTGCGGATCGGTGCTGAAGTCGAGCACCTGGAAGTGTCCGGCGCCGCCCGCGGTGCGCACCACTTCGTCCCAGCCGCCGGGAATCTGGTGGAGCAGCCCGACGAACACCACCAGCGCGCCGGCGATGTAGACGAACATCTGCACCACGTCGGTCCAGATCACCGCCGAGACGCCGCCGCGCACGGTGTAGACGATCATCGCCGCGCCGAGCAGGATCACGGTGACGTCCACCGGGATGTGGGTCACCACCGTGATCACCAGCGCGGTGGCGAACAGGCGGATGCCGTCCGCCAGCGTCCGGGTGACGATGAAGATCACCGCCGCGGTGTTCTTGACCGGGGCGCCGAAGCGGCGGTTGAGCAGCTCATACGAGGTGAACAGCTCGCCGCGGAAGTAGGCCGGCAGGAACAGCACGCTGACCAGCACCCGGCCGACGATGTAGCCGAGCGCCAGCTGCAGGAAGGTCATGTTGCCGGCATAGGCGCCGGCGGGGACGCCGATGAAGCTCAGCGTACTGGTCTCGGTGGCGACGATAGTGAAGCAGATCGCCCACCACGGGACCGAGCGATCGGTCAGGAAGTAGTCGCGGGTGGTCTTCTGGAACTGCGCGAACCACGACCCGAAGGCGGTGATCGCCAGCAGGTAGCCGACGATGACGAGGTAGTCGAGCCAGGTGAGGACCATCTGCCTCCGCCGCGGGGCGCCTCAGCGGGGGCCGGCGACCGGGACGCCGGGGGGCGTGAATGCGCCGCGGCCGATTATCGACAAGTAGTCGGGGGTGGCCTGCCGCGGATCGATCAGGCTGTCGTAGGAAAAGAGGATCACGCCGGTGGCACCGAGCCGCCTGGCGGTCTGGATGTTGTCGAGTGTCTCGGCGGGGGAGAGGCGCCAGGCGCCGATCCCGGCCCAGACCGCGTGCGCGCCGGCGATGCCGCGGGCCGAGGCAATCTGTTCGGCGAAGCGCGCCGGCTCGGTGGTGTAGGCCATCGGGCAGACGGCGTCGATGACCTCGCCGCGCAGCCAGGCGGCCCAGTCCTGCAGGCGGTAGTGCAGCGCCTCGCGGGCGTCCGGATAGGCGGCAATCGTGACCTGGGCGTCGGGCCGTTCCGACCGCACCGCGGCGCTCAGCCGCTGCATCAGCGCCGTCATCTTGGCGACGCGGAAGGCGCGCCACTGATCGGGCAGCGCGTCCGGATAGGCGAACAGATCGACCGCCTCGCGGCGGTCGAGGTCGCGACGCGAGGCGTCGGCGAGCGAGCCGCGGATCGAGGTGCGGAACTGGCGGATGGCGGCGACGCTGTAATCGAAGCGGTCGCTCGGATAGCGGGCGTAGTCGAAGTGGACGCCGTCAACCTCGTAGCGCCGGGCGAGATCGCGGACGATGCCCTCGGTATACGCGGCCGAGACCGCGAGCACGGGCGAGGCGTAGAGCCCCTCGACTTCGCTCGACTGGGCCCGCGTCCACCGCGCCAGCTTGCCGACGTAGGCGGGGCTGCCGGGCTCGATCTTTGCGAGATCCTGGGCGATGTCGCGCGGCACCATCAGCCACTCGGGATGGCGGTAGACGAGGTGATCGCGCGACGCCGGCAGCTCCGCGGCGCTGGCGATCAGGTTGACGTTCACCCAGGCGTGGACGCGCAGCCCGGCGGCGTGTCCGGTGCGCACCACCGCGGCGAGGGGATCGAAGGTGGCCGGCTGGCGCAGCAGCTCGGGGGCCATCGGCTCGGCGCCGCCGCGGAAGTAGGCATCGCCGCGGCCCCGCACCTGCACCAGCAGGGTGTTGAAGCCGTGATCGCGGGCGCGCTGGACCAGCGTGGCGATCTGGGCGGGGGTGGTCAGCGAGCTGCGCAGCACCCACAGGGCGCGCACTTCGTCGG
>JBDTOB010000556.1:0-2740 GCA_039933435.1 Acidobacteriota bacterium
TCCGCGGGCATCTTCCGCCACAGCTTCGAAGGTCTGAATTCGTTGAAGTCCTGCGTCATGCGCCAATTTTAGCGTAAGTTCCCGGTGATACAGTGAGGCGCACGATGCGGCCCGCCGACCGTCTGTTCACCCCCCGTTTCTTCGTGATGTGCCTGTTCAGTTTCACCGTGTTTCTCTCGGTGTTCCAGCTCCTGCCGACGGCCCCCTTCCATATTCTCGACCTCGGAGGCACGACCTTCGCCTCGGGCATGTTTCTCGGCCTGCTCACTTATTCCTCGGCGTTTTCGGCACCGCTGACCGGGGCCTTCGCGGACCGTGTCGGCCAGCGGCGGGTGCTGATTACGTCGAGCGTGGCGATCACCTGCTTCTCCATCCTGTATGGAGTGATCACCGATTACCGCTGGATCCTGGCGCTGGTGGTGGTGCACGGCATCTTCTGGTCGGGCCTGCTGTCGGCCTCGGCCGCCTACATGACCAACATGCTGCCCGATCACCGGCGCGCCGAAGGGATCGGCTACTGGGGCCTCTCGACGGTGGCGGCGCTGGCGGTGGCGCCGTCGCTGGGGTTCTGGATCTACCGGCACGGGTGGTGGTGGCTGTGCGGCGTCTCGGCCGGCCTCAACATCACCATGGCGATCATCGCGCTGCAGCTGGACCCCGCGCCCGCGGCGCCGCCTGGGCCGCCCCCGGAGCCCCGCCCGCGCGGCCGCCTGCTCGAGTGGCGCGTGCTCGTGCTCTCGGGGACGCTGTTTCTCTATTCGTTCGGCTACGGTGGCATTACCAGCTTCACGGCGCTCTATGCCGACGCCAACCACGTCAGGCCCAAGGCGGTCTTCCTGACGACATTGGCAGTCGTGATCCTGTTGACGCGTCCGCTGGCCGGGCGGCTGGGGGATCGGCTGGGATACCGGCGGGTGTTCATGCCCTGTCTGCTGCTCATCAGCCTTGGCCTGGCGTGCCTGGCGGTGAGCGGCACGCGTCCATGGCTGATCGCGTCGGCGATCATCTTCGGGATCGGCTTCGGGACCGCCTATCCCGTCTATGTCGGCTACGTGATGCGGGACATCGGCGCGGCGCGCCGGGGCGCCGCCTTCGGCGCCATCCTGGCGGCGTTCGACACCGGCATCGGCACCGGCTCGACCACCATGGGCTGGCTGATCCAGCACCACGGATTTCGCGCCGCCTTCGGGACCGCGGCCATGCTGTCGGCGCTGGCGCTGCCGTACTTCGTGATCGTCGATCGGCGCCTGCGGGGCGCGGTCCGGGTCAGCGAGAGGGTCTGACGGCCCGTGCACCCGTGCCGGCTCGGCGCCGCGCGTCGGGCCGGACGCCGCGGATCGCGCTCAGGTCAGCTCGATAATCTCGACGTCGGCGCGGCCGCGGGCAATCGTCAGCCTGGCGACGGATGGCATGGCATCGAAGCGCTTCGGTCCGGCGGCTCCGGGATTGATGACCAGCCGCTGACCGTCGCGGTGAACGAGCGCGCGGTGGGTGTGGCCGAAGATGATGACGTCTCCGCCGTAGCGCGCGAGCAGCTTCTCCGGGGTCGGGCTGCCGAGCTCGTGCCCGTGCGTGAGGTCGATGCGGAGGCCCGCCAGTTCGATGGTCTGGCGCGCCTCGAGCGGCCCTCCCGGAGGGTCGACGTTGCCGTAGACCGCCGTCACCGGGGCGATGGCCGCGAGTTCGACCAGCACGGCGCGGCCGCCGACGTCGCCGGCGTGGAGAATCCGCGAGACCCCGGCGAGGGCGTCGAACACCCCCGTCCGCACCAGGCCGTGGGTGTCGGACACGAGGCCGACTATGATGGCGTCGTGAGTCTCTGCGACGTTCATTGCCACTTCTTCTCGTCCCGCTTCCTCGAGCTGCTCAGCGAAGGGCTGCACGACTTCCCGGCCGCGGGCCGCTCCACCGCAGTATCGCACCGCCTGGGGTGGACCGATCCCGGCACGGCGGAGGAGCTCGCCGATCGCTGGGTGGCGGAGCTCGACCGCCACGGGGTCGCCAGAGCCGCGCTGATCGCGAGCATCCCCGGCGACGAGGCATCGGTGGCGGCCGCGGTCGCCAGGCATCCCTCCAGGTTCGTCGGCTTCTTCATGTTCAACCCGATGCAGGGGGACATCAGGGGGCGGCTGGCCCGGGCGCTCGGCGAGCAGCGCTTCCGCGCCATCTGCCTGTTCCCGGCGATGCACGGCTACCGGCTGGACGAGGAGCGGGTCCGCGAGGTGTTCGCGGCGGCGGCGAAGACCGGAGCGGTGGTCTTCGCCCACTGCGGCGTGTTGAGCGTCGGGGTGCGAACGAAGCTCGGCCTCGCGTCTCCGTTCGACCTGCGGACCGGCGACCCGCTGGCGCTGGCCACCACCGCCAGCCGGTTTCCCACGGTGCCGGTGATCGTTCCGCATTTCGGCGCGGGATTGTTCCGGGAGCTGCTGATGGCGGCCGACCAGTGCGCCAGCATCCATATCGACACCTCGAGCTCGAATGGCTGGCTGAAGTACCACCCGGGCCTGACCCTCGACGCCGTCTTCCGCCAGGCGAGCGCCGTCGCCGGCGCCGGACGGCTGCTGTTCGGCACCGATTCGTCGTTCTTTCCGAGAGGCTGGCAGCAGCCCGTGTACGCCGCCCAACAGGCCGCCGCCACCGAGGCCGGCCTCAGCGAGCCGGACCGGGCGCTGCTCTTTGGCGGCAACTTCGAGCGGCTCTTTCCCGCTGACTGAGCCTCTGAACTCCGAACCCGGAACCC
>JBDTOB010000557.1:0-2737 GCA_039933435.1 Acidobacteriota bacterium
GTGTCCGGAGACTTCGACAACCTCCCCGGGATGCTGAAGTCCTTCGACCCCGAGACCGGAAAGGTGCAGTGGACCTTCTACAGCACGCCCCCTCCCGGCACGCCCGGATCGATTGCCGGCGGCGCGACCGGCGGGCAGATGTGGATGACCGGGACCTACGATCCGCAGCTCAACCTGGTCTACGTCGGCACCGGCAATCCGACGCCGGTGCTCAACGGTGAAGCACGCCCCGGCGACAACAAGTGGACCTGCAGCATCCTGGCGCTGCGGCCCGAGACGGGGGAGCTCGTCTGGGGCTTTCAGGTCTCGCCGCACAACACCCACGACTGGGACGCCGCCGAGGTGCCGGTGCTGGTCGACGGAACGTTCAACGGCGAGCCGCGCAAGATGCTGATGCAGGCCTCGCGCAACGGCTACTTCTTCGTGCTCGACCGCACTACCGGGAAGAATCTGCTGACGACGCCGTTCGCGACGGTGAACTGGGCGAAAGACATCGACGGCGAAGGACGGCCGGTGCCCAATCCGGACCAGGAGCCGGCTCGCGACGGCCGTCTCGTGGCGCCGAATGAAGGAGGTGGCACGAACTATCGCTCGCCGAGCTACGACCCGGCGACCGGGCTGTTCATCGTCTCCGCGCAGGACGGCTACGGCATTTACTTCTACAAGAAGGAACACGGCGACTACGGCTGGGCCGGCGCGGACTACGGCGTGCTCGGCAAGGGGAGCATCCGCGCCATCGACTACAAGACCGGGAAGGTGCGCTGGAACCACGATATCGGCAGCGAAGGCAGCGCCGGGATCATGACGACCGCCACCGGACTGACGTTCACGGGAGACACGGGCACCAGCGTGATGGCCCTTCGGACTTCCGACGGCGCCACCCTGTGGCACTCGAGCATCGGCAGGGTCGGGAATTCGCCGACCACCTACGAGCTCGACGGCCGGCAGTACCTGCTGGTCGGCGGCGGGTCGGGTCTGTTTGCCTTCGCACTGCCGGCAAAGCCGGCGCCTCCAGCGAAGCCCGCGGCTCCGGCGGCCGCCCGACCCGCGCCACCGGCGGCTCAATAGTCGCGATGCGGCGCGGCGCAGCGCTTCTCGCCGGCCTCCTTCTCTGCTGCGTCTGGCCGTCCGCACCGGCGGCTGCGGAGACCGGGCGGGAAGCGTGGCTGCGCTACGCGCCGCTCGACGCGGCCACCGCCCGACGCATCCAGCCAGGCATTCCAGGAACGGTAACGGCAGTCGGCGACGGCGCTCCGGTGCTGCGGGCCCGCGACGAGCTCGTCCGCGGCCTCGGCCGCATGCTCGGGACGAAGATCGAGACTCAGGCGTCGGTGCCTGCTACCCGCACGCTGCTCATCGGCACACTCACCGATCTGCGGCGCGCGGCGCCCACGCTCCGTCTCGACGGCACGCTCGCCGAGGATGCCTTCCGCATCAGCTCCGTGACCTCCGGCTCGGTGACACATCTCGTGATTGCCGGCGGCAGCGCCCGCGGCGTTCTCTACGGCGCCTTCGCCCTGCTGCGCCGCGTCTCGGCGGGCACGCCGCTCGGGCCCGGCGACTGGACGGAGACGCCGTACGCGCCGCTGCGCTGGATCAATCACTGGGACAATATCGACGGCTCGATCGAGCGCGGCTACGGCGGGCGCTCGATTTTCTGGGACGCCGGTCACGTCCGCGAAGATCTCTCGCGCGTCGACGAGTACGGGCGCCTGCTGGCGTCGCTCGGCATCAACGGCATTTCGGTCAACAACGTCAACGCCAACCGGGTCTTCCTCTCGCCCGAGCTGATTCCGCAGGTGGCGCGCATCGCCGACGTGCTGCGCCCCTGGGGCGTACGGGTGGCGCTGTCGGTCGATTTCAGCAGCCCCAGCACGCTCGGCGGACTCGCCACGTTCGATCCACTCGATGCCGGCGTCGCCGCCTGGTGGCGCGGACGCGCGGACGCGCTTTATACGGCGATCCCGGACTTCGCCGGCTTCGTGCTCAAGGCCGACTCCGAAGGCCGCGTCGGGCCCTCGACCTATCACCGCACCCACGCCGACGCCGCCAACGTCGTCGCCCGCGCGCTGGCGCCGCACGGCGGGGTGATCTTCTACCGCGGCTTCGTCTACGACCACCACATGGACTGGAACAACCCGAAGAACGACCGCGCCCGCGCCGCCTACGACAACTTCGAGCCGCTCGACGGCCAGTTCGACGACAACGCGGTGGTCCAGATCAAGCACGGGCCGATCGACTTCCAGGTGCGCGAGCCGGCGTCGCCGCTGTTCGGCGCGCTGACGAAGACCAACCAGGCGATCGAGCTGCAGATTACCCAGGAGTACTTCGGGCAGGGACGCCACACGGTGTTTCTCGCGCCGATGTGGCAAGAGGTGCTCGACTTCGATCTCAAGGTCCGCGGCAACGGCACCCCGGTGAAGGCGCTGGCGGCCGGCCGCACCTTCAATCGAACCCTCGGCGCTTTCGTCGGCGTCTCGAACGTCGGGCTGGACGACACCTGGTTCGGCAATCACCTTTCCCAGGCCAACCTCTACGCCTTCGGCCGGCTGGCCTGGAACCCGGATCTGTCTTCACGGGCGATTGCCGGGGAATGGACGCGCGCCACGTTCGGCAACGACCCTCAGGTCGTCGAGACGGTGACCCGGATCCAGATGGACTCATGGCCAGCCTACGAAGGCTACACCGGACCGCTCGGCCTCCAGACCCTCACCGACATCGTCGGCAACCACTACGG
>JBDTOB010000558.1:0-2735 GCA_039933435.1 Acidobacteriota bacterium
CCGGCCGCGCCGCTGCCCAGACCACGCTCGGCACGATCCGCGGCACCGTGCTCGATCCGCAGCAGGGCATCGTGCCCGGGGCGACCGTGGTCGCGACCGACGAGGCCACCAGCGTGACCCGGGAGGTGCAGAGCAACAGCGAAGGGCTGTTCGAGATTCCCAACCTCCGTCCCGGCACCTATACCGTGTCGGCATCCCTGACCGGCTTCAAGAAGGCCCAGACCACCGGCCTCGTGCTGCGCGTTGCCTCCATCGCCCGCGCCGACCTGCACCTGGAGGTGGGCGGCGTCGAGAACGTGGTCACGGTCACGGCGGAAGGGCAGAACAACGTCACCCTTGAGAGCCCCGCCATCGCCCGCGGCCTCGACGAGCAGCAGCTGCGCGATCTGCCGCGCAACAGCCGCGACATCCAGGACTTCCTGACGCTCAACCCCAACGTCGTCGGCGGCTTCGACGGGATTCAGTTTCTCGGCGGCCGCACCTACGGCGCGGCCTACATCCAGGACGGCCAGCCGTCGAGCGCCGGGATCTTCGGCGAGCTCTCCAACGCCGCCCCCGGGCTTGACGCGATTTCCGAAGTCCAGGTACTGTCGAACTCCTACAGCGCCGAGTACGGCGGGCTGGCGGGCGTCATCGTCTCCACCAAGCGCGGTGCCAACCGCTTCCACGGGACGTCGTTCGCGGACGTCAATACCAACCGGCTGAACGCGCTGACCTACGCGCAGACGCTCACCGGCGCTACCCGCGGCGACCCCAACGCCGACACCCATGATTACCGCTACGGCGCCAGCCTCGGCGGACCGATCGTCACCAACCGGACCTTCTTCTTCGGGAACTACGAGGGCAGCCGCCAGAAGCAGCTGGGCGGCGGCGCCCAGGCCGTCGTCCCCACCTCCGCCATGCGCACCGGGGACTTCTCGGCGGCCTCGTTCGTGCTGCGCGATCCGCAGACCGGCGCGCCCTTTCCGGGGAACCGCATTCCGGCGGATCGCCTCGATCCCGCGGCCCGGAAGATCGTCGACTTCTTCTACCCGCTGCCGAATCAATCGACGACCTCCAACGGCGGCTACGGCACCTACCGTCAGATCCTGGCGCTCGGCCGCAGCCGCGAGCGTGTCGACGGCCGTATCGATCACGAGCTCACCGGCAAGGACTCGATTTTCGTGCGCGCCAGCTGGCAGAACCGCGACCCCGATGCGTTCACCTTCGAGAGCACCGGCGCCAACGGCGGCTCGGGGCTGACCAACATGGGGCTGCTCAATCGCACCTCGACCGCGACGACGCTGGCGACCGGCTGGACACGCATCTGGTCCGGCACCGTCGTCAATGAGTTCCGCGGCGGGTTCAGCGTCGACAGCCGCAACCGCAAGAGCCGCTTCGTGGCCGGCGACGTCACCAGGGGCTTCGGCATCGACGTGCCGCCGCTCGCCGCGATCGCGCCCGGCTTTCCGCAGTTCCAGTTCTCGGCCCCCAACCGGCCGTCGAGCATCCAGGACCAGCGGCAGAACACTTTCCGGGATCTGCGGCAGGCGTCCCTCTCGTTGAGCAGCAGCACCTCGTGGCTCAAGGGTCCGCACTCGCTGAAGTTCGGCGGCATCTATACCCGCAACTACGCGAAGGACGGCTACTCGACCGGCGCCAACAGCTCGAAGGGACAGTACAACTTCACCGGGTTCGCGACCGGCGATTCGTTCGGGGACTTCCTGCTCGGGCTGCCCAATACCGTCGTCGAGCAGCGCAATACCCGCGGCAACAAGCCGATGGACACCTTTTCGAACGACTGGGCGGCGTTCGTGCAGGATGACTGGAAGCTCGGCCCGAGCCTGACCGCGTTTCTCGGCCTGCGCTACGAGGTGGTCGGGACGTTCGTGGACCGCAACGACATCTACGCCAACTTCGTGCCCACCGACGGCGGCCACCACATCGTGCCGAACGCGCAGATAGCGCCGCTGCTGCCGCCCGGCGCGGTGGCGCTCGGCCGGACGCTGACCGCCGACCAGGCGGGTGTCGGACGCTCGCTGATCAAGACGGATCGGAACAACATCAGTCCGCGCGCCGGCTTTGCCTACCGGATGGACGGCAACAGGATGGTGCTCCGCGGCGGCTTCGGCATCTTCCACCCGACCGGGGCGGCGCAGGGCGCCCGCGACATCATGTCGCGCAATCCCTTCCGCTACTCGATCACAAACAGCCGCGGCGCCCTGCAGCACGGCTTCTCGACCGGCACGCAGACCTCGTCGCTCAGCTTCGGCAACCAGGGGCTGGCGCTGGATCTCGAGAGCCCCGACATCTATCAGTACAACCTCACGCTCGAGCGCGAACTGCCGGGCAACATCGGCGGCCGCGTCAGCTACATCGGATCGACGATGAGGAAGCTGCTGGTGAACCGCGACTACAACACGCTCAAGGCGAGCACCGTGCCGCTGGGGAACGTCGACGAGGATCCCGACGCGCACGCGCGGCTGCCGTACCCGATCTACGGGACCTTCATGGACATCACCGAGAACACCGGCAGCGGGCAGTTCAACGCGCTGCAGTTCGAGCTGCAGCGGCGGTTCAAGGCCGGCCTGGCGGTGAATGCGGCCTACACCCTGGCCGGGTCCGACAGCAATGCCCCCGACAGCGGCAACAGCACGATCGGCGTGGTGCAGTACGATCCCTACGACATCGAAAAGGATCGCGGGCCGGATCCCAACGTCGTCAAGCACCGGGTGGTCATGAACAGCACCTGGCAG
>JBDTOB010000559.1:0-2731 GCA_039933435.1 Acidobacteriota bacterium
GCGTAGATGTTGCCGAGGCCGCTCACGACCCGCTGGTCGAGCAGGGCGGCCTTGAGCGTGCGCCGGCTGCCCCGGCACGCCCGCGCCAGCGCCGAGGCGTCGAAGGTGGCCGACAACGGCTCCGGCCCGAGCCGGCCCATCACCGGATGGGAGGCCAGGCCAGCGGCTGTCAACAGGTCGGCCTGTCCAAAGCGGCGTGGGTCATTGAAGGCCACCACCATACCGGACGACATCTCGAACACGAGGTGGTCGTGGAGGCCGGGCGGGTGTTCCAGCGGGGCGCGGCTGATGCGGAAGGATCCCGACATGCCGAGGTGCATCAGCAGCGTCTCGCCGGAGGAGAGCGGAATCAGCAGATACTTGGCGCGCCGCTCGACCGCCAGCGCGGTCCGGCCGGTGAGCCGGGCACTGAACAGCGGTGGAAATGCGGTGCGCAGGTCGGGCCGGTGAACCAGCACCTGAATGAAGACACGTCCCGTCATGGCCGGCTCGAGGCGGCGGCGCGCAGCTTCGACTTCCGGTAACTCCGGCATCGCCACCCATCATGACCGCGCCGGGCCCGGGCCACAACCACCGTCGAGAAGGGAGTGCGCGTCACGGCCATGCACACACAGACGAACATCCTGAACGCGTGCCACTGATCTTCGAGGGGTATGCCGAGGACCAGCCCACCCGCAGATACGCCGCTGGAGCAGCCGCCCGCACTCCGGTTGCAGCAGCCGGAGCATCGGTGCGATCATCTGCGCCGTGGCTGGCGCCAGGCTCGGGCGAACGCCTCGGAAAATTAATCAGATGCAGGCATTCCAGCTGACCCTGGCGACCGAGATCCTCGAACGTACCCCGGGGACGTTCCGTACCCTGCTCGACGGCCTGTCGCCGGACTGGATCGATGGCAACGAAGGGCCGGAGACGTTCAGCCCCTTCGACAATCTTGGCCACCTGATTCATGGCGAGCGCGCCGACTGGATTCCCCGCGCACGCCTGATTCTCGAGCAGGGGGCCAACCGGCGGTTCGAACCGTTCGACCGCTTTGCACACTACCGAGAAAGCAAAGGCAAGACCGTACCGGCGCTGCTCGATGAGTTCGCCGGCCTCCGCACCGAAAGCCTGAGCACGCTGCGCGGCTGGCGGTTGACCGATCACGAACTGGCGCTGGAAGGGGAGCACCCAGCGCTGGGCCCGGTCACGCTGCGGCAGCTGCTCGCTACCTGGGTGGCGCACGACCTCGGCCACATCGCCCAGACGACGCGGGTCATGGCCAAGCAGTATCGCGACGCGGTCGGGCCGTGGCGGGCCTATCTGCCGGTCCTCGATCGCTGAATCGTCCATCGAACGGAGAACGTATGCCCCGTCGCCGGTGCCTCGCCCTGTTTGCCATCCTCGCTTCGCTGGCGACCAGCCGCGGTGCCGCCGCGCAGGCGCCGGCGCCGCCCAACATCGTGATCATCCTGGCGGACGACCTGGGCTATGGCGACCTCGGTTCATTCGGCAATCCCAACATCCGCACGCCGAGGCTCGACGCCATGGCCGCCGAGGGGCAGAAGTGGACCAACTTCTACGTCCAGCCGGTCTGCTCGCCGAGCCGGGCAGCGCTGCTCACCGGGCGGCTGCCGATCCGCAGCGGCATGTACGGGGTCGCCCGCGGCACGGCGCCGAAGGTGTTCCGGGACATCGCCGCCAAGGGGCTGCCGCTCGACGAGATCACCATTGCCGAGGTGCTCAAGCCGCGCGGCTATGCCACCGGCATGATCGGCAAGTGGCATCTCGGGCAGCTGCCGCAGTACCTGCCGATGGCCCAGGGCTTCGACTCCTGGCTCGGCCTGCCGTTCTCCCACGACATGCTGATGACCGCGCCGAGGGAAAACGGCTACCAGAGCCGCGCCTATTACGACCCCAGGCCCGAATACTGGAACGTGCCGCTGATGCGCAACGGCGACGTCGTCGAGCAGCCGGCCGATCACCGGACGCTGACGAAGCGCTACACCGAGGAAGCGGTTCGCTTCATCAACCAGAACCGGACGCGGCCGTTTTTTCTCTACCTCGCCCATTCCCTGCCGCACGTGCCGCTGGCGCGGTCGCAGGAGTTCGAAGGGCACAGCGATGCCGGAACGTTCGGCGACGTGATCGAGGAGATCGACGCCAGCACCGGCCGCGTCCTCGACGCCCTCAAGGCGGCGGGGCTCGACCGCAAGACGCTGGTGGTGTTCACGAGCGACAACGGCCCGTGGCTGCCGTTCCGCGCGCATGGCGGCTCGGCCGGTCCGCTGAAGGCAGGGAAGGGCACCACCTGGGAGGGGGGCGTCCGGACGCCGGCGATCTTCTGGTGGCCAGGGACCATTCGTCCCGCCGTGATCACGGCGGCGGGGTCGGAGCTCGATCTGTTCGTCACCGCCGCCAGGCTGGCTGGCGCGGCGCTGCCGTCGGACCGCACCCTGGACGGCGTCGATCTGACCCCGGTCCTGACCGGCACCGGCCCGGCGCCTCAGCGCCCGCTCTTCTACTACTGGGACAACGAGCTGCGCGCCGTACGCAAGGGGGCCTACAAGGCGCACTTCATCACCAGCGGGTCGTACGGCGAAGGGGAGCCGCGCACCGAACACACTCCGCCGTTGCTCTTCAATCTCACGGAGGATCCCGGCGAACGTTTTGACATCGCCGCGGCGCATCCTGACATCGTCGCCGATCTCGTGCGCGAGACGGAGCTCCATCGCAAGGGAGTGGTCGCCGGACC
>JBDTOB010000560.1:0-2728 GCA_039933435.1 Acidobacteriota bacterium
GCGCGCGAATGGTCGCCGAGGCTTCACCCGGAGGACCGGCGGTGAGCTCCCGGGCCGGCAGCGCCGCGACCTGGACCGTGAGGTCCATCCGGTCGCGCAGCGGGCCCGAGAGCCGTGCTTCATAGCGGGCGATCTGCAGCGGCGAACAGCGACATGGCCGCGAGCCGCTGCCGTGAAAGCCGCACGGACAGGGATTCATCGCCCCCACCAGCATGAACCGCGCGGGGTAGGCGACGGTGCGGGCGGCGCGGGCGACCCGCACGCAGCCTTCCTCGAGCGGCTGGCGGAGGACCTCGAGCACATGCCGGCTGAACTCCGCCATCTCGTCGAGGAAAAGGACGCCGTGATGCGCCAGGCTGATCTCGCCGGGACGCGGGCTGTGTCCACCGCCGACCAGCGCGACGTCCGAGATGGTGTGATGCGGCGCGCGGAACGGCCGTAGCGCCAGCAGGCCGTGCCCCGCGGCCAGCAGCCCGGCCACGGAATGAATGGAGGTCACCTCCAGCGCTTCGTCGAAGGTCAGCGGCGGCAGGATGCCCCCAAGCCGCCGCGCCATCATCGTCTTGCCGGCGCCCGGAGGACCGACCAGCAGCGCATGATGGCCGCCCGCCGCGGCAATCTCCAGCGCCCGTCTCGCCAGCTGCTGTCCGTGGACGTCGTCGAAATCGCCGTCGGTCCGGTGCGGCGCTGGCAGCGGCGGAGGGAGGGGCACGGTGGCGGCGCGGAAGGCGGCCGGGTCGTTGAGCGCCGCGACCGCTTCGGTCAACGCGGCCACCGGATAGAGGTCGAGCCCTTCGACCACCGAGGCCTCGGCGCGGTTCGGCGAGGGGAGCAGGATGCCGCGGACGCGGTCGCGCCGGGCCGCGGCGGCAATCGGCAGCACGCCGCGCGCCGCGTGGATGCCGCCGTCCAGCGACAGCTCTCCGATGACCAGCACGTCCTGGACGTCGCGGCGCGTGACCAGGCCGGTGGCGGCAAGGATCCCGATCGCAATCGGCAGGTCGAACGCCGAACCGGCCTTGCGGAGGTCCGCGGGAGCCAGGTTGACCGTGACATGGTGCGGCGGGAACTCGAACCCGGAGTTGCGAATGGCGCTGCGCACCCGGTCGCGGCTTTCGCGGACGCCCGCATCCGGCAGCCCGACCAGGGTGAACGACGGGAGGCCGAAGGAGACGTCGACCTCGACCTGGACGGGGCAGGCTTCGATGCCGAACACGGCGGCGGTGCGGACGCAGGCGAGCACGGCGGGGGCGCGTGCAAGGAAGGGATCTACCGGGTTGGCGGGGAAAACGGCCCGGTCGGCCCGGAGAGTACGGAAATTGTGCGGCGGAGGAAGGGTGGCGGGGTGGCAGCGCCTGCCACCCCCGGGGGGCGGCGGCTAGCGCGCGATCTTCAGACGCGTCCCGGCGATGACCGCGTTGCCGCGCAGCCGGTTGACGCTCTTGATCCGGGCGACGGTGGTGTCGAAGAGGCGCGCGATCGACGACAGGGTATCGCCGCGCTTGACGCGGTAGACGATCGGGCTCTGGGCCCGCGGCGCCACGTCGGCGACGGCGGCGGTGCCGGTCAGCGCCCGCGAAGCGACCACCGCCGGCGCGGTGCGCTCGGTCCGCCCGGCAAGGAGCGTCGCCGGGGCGCGCGGGATGATCAGCTCCTGGCCGACGCCGACCCGCGACTTGATCGAGAGATTGTTGGCCTCGGCGAGATCGGTGCGGCTCACTTTGAGCGCGCGGGCGATGGTGGCGAGCGACTCGCGCGCCTTGACGGTGTGCCACTTGAGCGCGGTCATGTCGGACGGAGAGGCCTCGGCCAGCCGGGCCTCGAACGTCCCGCCGGTGCCGGTCGGCACCTTGAGCTGGAAGTCGGCATACCGCACCGGCGTCGTCCAGCGCCGCAGCTCCGGGTTGAGCGCCTGGATCTCGTCGATCGAGACGCCGGTCCACTCGGCGACCCGGCGCAGGTCGATGGCGCGGGGGACGGTGACCTTGTCGTAGGAAATCGGGTCGTGGGCGATGATGTCGAAGCCGTACTGCGCCGGGTTCTTGGCGACGATCATCGCCGCGAGAATCAGCGGCACGTACTCCCGCGTCTCCTTGGGCAGGTACTTCGAGGTCTGCGACAGCGCCCAGAAATCGTCCTCGCCGGCGCGCTTCATCGCCCGCTGCACCCGTCCGGGACCGCCGTTGTAGGCGGCCAGCACCAGGTTCCAGTCGCCGTTGAACATCCGGCTGAGCGTCTTCAGATACCTGGCAGCCGCAACCGTGGCCTTCTCGGGATCCGAGCGCTCGTCGACGAACCAGTCGTGGTGGAGGCCGTTCTCCTTGGCGGTGGCGGTCATGAACTGCCACGGCCCCTTGGCGCTGGCCTTCGACACGGCGTTGGTCTTGAAGCCGCTTTCGATGATCGGAATGTAGGCGAGGTCGAGCGGCAGCCCTTCGGCGCGGAAGACGCTCTGGATCATCGGCAGGTAGCGCGTGCCGCGGGTCAGCCCGTCATGAATGAATTCACGCAGGCGGCCCTGGAACATCTCCACGTAGGCGAGGATGCGGCTGTTCTGCGGAATCGGGACATCGTGCTCGGTTGCCGCCAGGTCTTCCTTGACCGCCTCGGTGGTCGAGGCGTCCGCGGCGGGCTTGGGGAAGGTGGCAATCTTCAGGAGCTCGTCGATCGAGGCCGGCTCGTAGTGCTTCTCGACGAACCCGTCCCCCTGCGCGAGCGCCGTGACCTC
>JBDTOB010000561.1:0-2724 GCA_039933435.1 Acidobacteriota bacterium
GTCGCCCACCGCCGCTGGTGGCCGCTCATCAATCTGTATCTCGTGACCTGGGGGCAGAACGTCTGCCGTCCCGTATACCCGCGCTGCGGGATTTGCGTTGTCGCCGACCTCTGCCCCAGAATCGGCGTGACCAGGATGGGAAAATCATGACCACATCGACCGGACGCAACCGCCGCACCGCTCTCGGCGCCGCCGTGGCGCTCGCTGCCGTCATCGCCCTGGCGCTGCCGATCGCCGCGCGCCAGACGTCGCCGGGCGCCGGCCCGGTGATCGTGCTCGAGACCGTGAAGGGGACCATCGAGATCGAGACCTACCCCGAGGAGGCGCCGAAAACGGTGGCGCAGATCCTCGGGCTGGTGAAGCGGAACTTCTACAACGGCCTCCGCTTCCATCGCGCCGAGTACAGCCTGATCCAGATCGGCGATCCGCAGACCCGGAACATGGCGATGCGGGACTGGTGGGGGCGGGCGAGCAGCGGCACCGCGATCGGCGCCTCGGAGATCACCAGGAAGCGCCGCAACCTGCGCGGCGCGGTGGCGATGGCCTACCCCGGCACCGACGCCAAGGCGGCCGACAGCCAGTTCTACATCCTCACCAGGCCCCATCCCGATTTCGACGGCAAGTACACCGTCTTCGGGCGCGTCATCAAGGGCATGGAGGTCGTCGACAAAATCCAGGTAGCCGACATCCTCAAGCGGGCGTTCGTGAGGGAGACTCCGGCAAGACCCTGACGATGCCCTTGAGGTCCGGGTAACGCTCGATGAAGCTTTCCGGGTACTCCCCCGGCAGCGGCTGTCCCAGTTCGTGTTTGAGGATGGCGGCGTTGGCGACCGACTTCGCGGAAAAGTGGTTGTTGGCGTAGAGATAGGCCTTCTTCACCTCGCGCGAGGCCTCGCGCACCGCCGTCGCGAACGGCTGCAGCTCCGCCGTCGAGTAGAGGTAGTTGTAGCGATCCTCGGACGACGTGTGGCTCCACCAGTCGGCGGCGTTGCGGCCGTGCAGGCGCAGGTAGTAGAAGGTCGAGACGTTGGGCAGCAGGTCCTGGCGGATCGAGAAGCGGAACTTCGGCTCGTCGATCTGCGCCCAGGCGGCGCCGAAGGCGGCGAGCAGCGCCAGCGTCGCGGCGGGCTCGTCGCTCCAGCTGCGATGGCGCAGCTCGAGGGCCAGCGGATAATCGCGGAAGCGCTCCAGGAGCCATTCCAGGTAGCCGCGCGACTCCGGCTCGTTGCGGAAGCTGGCCGGGAACTGCGCCAGCAGCGCCCCCAGCTTGCCGGCGCTGGCCAGCGGCTCGATGCCGGCGCGGAACTCGTCGACATCCTGTCCCGTCAGGTTCCACGGATCCTTGCCGGTCGCCTCCTGGAACATTTTCGGGTGGGTGAACTTCTGATACAGCTTCAGCGAGAATTCGAAACCCGGCGGCGTACGCTCCACCCAGCCTCTGGCGGCGGCGACGGACGGCACCCCGTAAAAGCTCGAGTTGATTTCGACGGTGTCGAAGTGCTCGGCGTAGAAGCGCAGCTCGTCAAATCGGCCGCCGGCGCGGCTGCGCCGGCCCGGGGGCACCGGGTAGAAGATGCCGTTCCAGGTGCCGTTCCCGGATGGGTAGCTCCATCCGGAGGTGCCGATGCGGACGCGGTCAGTCACCGGTGCCGTACTCGTCCTTCCTGAACCCGAAGGTCGCCTTCGCCCCCTGGATCAGGATCGGCCGCTTGATCAGGTTGGGCTGTTCCATCATCAGGTCGATGGCCTCTTTCTTCGAGCGCGGCAGCGGTCGCTGCTTGAACACCGGGCTGCGCGTGCTGACGAAGTCGAGGAACCGCGCTTCGACGATGTGGCGCTCCAGGAAGGCGCGATCCGGCGGATCGCGGTTGATGTCGCGTTCGGTGACCGAGGCGCCGATCTCGTCCAGATAACTTCTGGCTTTTCGACAGGTGGTTCACGTCGGCTTCCAGTAGAGGATTGCCTGCGGCATGCGGGTATTTTAGAACACCCGGCGGCCGCTGCTAGAATAGGAGGTTCAGGCTCGACCGCCGATGCTCACCATCAACGAAATCTTTCATTCCATCCAGGGGGAGTCCACCCATTCGGGGCGGCCGTGCGTGTTCGTCCGCCTCACCGCGTGCGACCTGCGCTGCAGCTGGTGCGACACCCCCTACGCCTTCACCGAAGGGCGCAAGATGAGCATCGAGGACGTCCTCGCCGAGGTGGACCGCTTCGGCTGCGACCTGGTCGAGCTGACCGGTGGGGAGCCCCTCCTGCAGAAGGAGGTCTATCCCCTGATGCAGCGGCTGCTGGACGCGGGACGGACCGTGATGGTCGAGACCGGCGGCCACCTCAGCATCGCCGCCGTGCCGGCCCCGGTCATCCGCATCGTCGACGTCAAGTGCCCTGGCAGCGGCGAGTCGGAGCGCAACCACTGGGACAACCTCGCGATGCTCACCGGCCAGGACGAGGTCAAGTTCGTGATCCTGGACCGCGCCGACTACGAGTTCGCGCGCCAGGTGACGGCGGAGCACGCGCTGGTGGGGCGCACCGCCGCGGTGCTGTTCTCGCCGGTACACGGCGTGCTTCCCGCGAAGGACCTCGCGGCCTGGATCCTCGAGGACCGACTCCGCGTGCGCCTGCAGCTGCAGGTCCACAAGTTCATCTGGGGGGCGGACGTCCGCGGCGTCTGATCATGGACAGGCGCGCAGTGCTGCTGCTCAGCGGCGGGCTCGATTCGTA
>JBDTOB010000562.1:0-2724 GCA_039933435.1 Acidobacteriota bacterium
GGCCTCACCGGCTGCAGCGCGCGCGCGTCGAGCGGCGCGTTCAGCCAGTCCGGCGACCCCGTCGTCAGCGACCCGCTGCCGCTGCTGACCGGCGGGCGGGCGGCCTCGGGAACGCTCGGCCGCCACGCCGCCTCCTTTTTCCAAGGCAACCGGTATCTGCTGCCCGCGCTGACGCTGCACGTCATGGACGCGGTGCCGGCGGCGGGGGCGGTGCTCGATCTCTATGCCGGCGTCGGGCTGTTCTCGGTGTCGCTGGCGGCGGCCGGGCGGTCAGGCGTCTCGGCGGTCGAAGGGGACCGCGAGAGCGGTGCCGACTTGCTGCGCAACGCCCGTCCCTATGCCGAGCGGCTGCACCCGGTGGTCGGGCTGGTGGAGGATTATGTCCGCCGGGACCGCACCCGTCCCGAGACGGTGATTGTCGATCCGCCGCGGACCGGCATCTCGCGCGAGGCGATGGACGCCCTGCCGCGGCTGGCGGCCGCGCGCATCATTTACGTCTCGTGCGATCCCCCGACCCTGGCGCGGGATGCGCGGCGGCTGCTTGATGCAGGGTATGGTCTGGCGTCGCTCTGCGGCTTCGATCTCTTTCCCGGCACGCCGCACGTCGAGACCGCGGCCGTGTTCGACCGCGCCGGCTAGGACGGTACGCCGAGCGAGGATGGGTCGATCGGCGGGCCTGCTACCGGGAGCGGCGGCCGCCGCCCGGCTGCGCCGCACGGACGAACGCCTCGAACAGCGGCCGGAACTCGCCGCTCCGCCAGAAGTTCTCCGGGTGCCACTGCACCGCGAGGCAGAACCGCGCGCCGGAGCGTTCGATGGCTTCGATGACGCCGTCGGGCGCCGTGGCGGAGACCGTCAGCGCCGCCGGCACCTCGCGGGCCGCCTGATGGTGGCGGCTGTTCACCGCACACGTGCTCCGCGGACGGCCGTCAACGGCGAGCACCTCCGACAGCCTGGTGCCGGCCGCCACCGAGACCTCGTGCGCCACCGCGTCCTTCGGCACTGCGACGCTGTGCGGCACCGCCCCGCCCACCTCGGTGGGGATGTCCTGCACCAGCGAGCCGCCCGCGGCGACGTTCAGCACCTGCATGCCGCGGCAGATGCCGAGCAGCGGCAGATCGGACGCCAGACACTTCCGGGCCAGCGCGATCTCCAGGGCATCGCGTCCCGGCTCCCCGTCGTCGGTCGCCGGATGGCGCGGCGCACCATAGCACCGCGGATCGACGTCGCCGCCGCCGGTCAGCAGCAGGCCGTCGATGCCGGCGAACGCCGCCTCAGGATCGTCGCCGGCCTCGATCACCCGGACGCGGCCGCCCACGGCCTCGACCGAGGTCACGTAGTCGTCCATGCGGCTGCACCGCGTCACCCCAATCACCATCGTCTGGCTCACATCTTGACCGGAACGGCGCAGCCCATCAGGTCGAGCGCTTTGGTGAGCTGGCTGCGGTAATAGGCGACCGCCGCCGCGCGCCAGGCGCGCCGGTCCTCGCGCTCCTCGTTGAGGATCGAATACTTGTGGTAGAAGCCGTTGAACGTCTGCGCGAGACCGAACGCGTACTTGGCCAGCACCGAGAGCTCGAGCGTCCGCACCGACTGTTCGGCGACCTCATCGAGACGCGCGGCTTCGAGGATGAGCCCCCACAGTTCGTGGGCCTCCTCGTCGTCGCCCTGCAGCGCGTCGGGCGCGAGGATGGAGACGGCCGCGACCACCGCCGCCTCGTCCAGCCCGTAGCGTTCCTGCAGCTTGTGGAAAATGTTATTGGCGCGAACCGCCGCGTACTGGAGGTACGGACCGCTTTCCCCCTCGAAGCTGAGCGCCTCGTCGATGTCGAAGACGATGACCTTGCCGCGCGAGAACTTGACCATGAAGTAGCGGACCGCGGCGGTGGCGATCGCCGCGGCAATGGTGCGGGTCTCTTCCGGGCTCAGCTCGGCGTTGCGGCGCCCGACCTCGACGGCGGCCTTGTCGGTGAGGCGATCGAGCAGGTCGTCGGCCTTGACCCCCTGCCCCTTGCGCCCGGACACTTCGACAAACGGCCGATCGGCGTCGGCGGCGACGTCATAGCCAAGCTCCCGCGCCGTGGCGTGGGACAGCGCGACCATCTCGTAGGAGTAGTGAATGGACTGGCCGGCCTGTTCGGCGTAGCCGAGCGCGGCCAGCGCCTGCTTGAGCAGCTTCTGCAGATACGACTGCCTGGTGTCGATGACGTTGCACACCCACGAGGCGTGGCCGAACGCCGGCGCGTTCGCGGCCTCGGCGGACGGCGTCGAGCCGGTCGACCAGAGCGGGGGAGCGCCCGGTTCGAACACCCGGTAGTGGAAGTCCTTCCCCAGCAGGCCGAACTTCCAGAGCTGGTAGGCCATGTCCTTGCCGACGTAGGTCACGGTGCCGTCGGAGCGGACGATGACCTTCTCGCGGCGATCGTCGGCGGCTTCGTCTGTCTCTTCTTCGTTCCTGGCCTCGTCGTCGTCGATGCGCATCACCCAGCAGCCGGCGAGCTTGCCTTCCGTCTGCAGGAACACGGCGCCGGTCTGCTTGAGGAACCCGAAGGCGTGCGTCCAGAAGTGCAGCCGGAGGATGTCGCCCTCCCAGGTCAGCAGGTCGTAGCCGATGTTCATGCGGGCCATGGTCCTGAGGTGGGCGCGCACGATCCGTTCGGCGATGAAGGCGGCGAGCGCCGCGGTCTCGTTGCCGCCGTGCTCGATGTCGTGGAGCGCGGCGGA
>JBDTOB010000563.1:0-2715 GCA_039933435.1 Acidobacteriota bacterium
GCGCAGCGCTACGACTTCAAGGGCTCGCGCGCGGCGATCGATCTCGACCGCGCCGGCAACACGCTGACGCTCACCGCCGACGACGACATGAAGATGACCGCGCTCTGGGAGATCCTGCAGGGGCGGATGGTGCGCCGCGGCGTGCCGACCAAGAATCTCACCCCCGGCGAGATCGAGCGCGCCGCCAACGACACGGTCCGGCGGGTGATCACGCTGCAGCAGGGCGTGCCCACCGAGGCGGCCAAGGACATCGTCAAGTTCCTCAAGGACCACAAGCTGAAGAAGGTGCAGGCCGCCATCCAGGCCGACCAGGTGCGGGTCTCCTCGCCGTCGAAGGACGAGCTGCAGGAGGCGATGCGGCTGCTCCGGGAGCACGACTTCGGTGTGTCGCTGCAGTTCGGCAACTATCGCGGCTGATCCGAGGTGATGCGCATGGGTCATCGACCGGGCCTGGTGGCGTTCTCGATCGCCGCGGCGTTGATCGCCGGCTGCGAGCGTCATCCGACGCCCGCCGCGGAGCAGGCCGCGCCCCCGTCCGCCGCGCCGGCGCCGGCGGAAGGCGCCCGCCGCAGCGACGTGCCGGTGCTGGCCGACTTCGACGCGCGCGTCAAGGACTACGTCGCGCTCCATCGCCGGCTCGAGGACACGCTCCCCCACCTGTCGAACAACTCCACGCCGCAGCAGATCGACAGCCACCAGCGGGCGCTGGCGCGGCTGCTGCAGGAGGCGCGCGCCGACGCCACACCCGGCGCCATCTTCACCTCCGACATCCAGGCCGTCGTCCAGCGGCTGATGGCGCAGGTGTTCGGCGGCCCGGACGGGGCGGCCCTCAAGGCGTCGATCATGGACGAGAACCCTGGTCCGCTGAAGCTGACGGTGAACTCGCGCTACCCGGACACCATCCCGCTCTCCACCGTCCCGCCGCAGGTGCTGCAGGGGCTGCCGACGCTTCCCGAGGAGCTCGAGTTCCGCTTCATCGGACGCCACCTGATCCTGATGGACGAGCGCGCCCACCTGGTCGTGGACCTGATGGAGAACGTCCTGCCGCGCTGAACGAACACCCTATGAAGACCCGCATCGCCGCCGGCACGCTGATCGCTCTGGCCCTGCTCATCGCGGGGAACCGGTCCACCGCGCCAGCCATTGCGCAATCCGCCCCACCCCAGGCGCTGGCGCTGACGCTGCCCAACAAGGCCGACTCGCTCAAGTTCGCGGTGCTCGGGGATTTCGGGACCGGCAGCAGCGAGCAGTACGAGCTGGCGGCGCAGATGAAGCGCGTCCACGACGTCTTTCCGTTCGAGCTGGTGACGCTCGTCGGCGACAATCTCTACGGCTCCGAGCGGCCGCAGGACTTCACCAACAAGTTCGAGGCCCCGTACCAGCCGCTGCTCGAGTCGGGGGTGAAGTTCTACGCCTCGCTCGGCAATCACGACGCCCGCGAGCAGCGCTACTACAAGCTGTTCAACATGGACGGCAAGCTCTACTACTCGTTCAAGGCGAAGCAGAGCGTCCGCTTCTTCGCGCTCGAGAGCACCTACATGGATCCGGAGCAGGTCGCCTGGCTGGAGAAGGAGCTGAAGGACTCGACCGAGGACTGGAAGATCCCCTACTTCCACCACCCGCCCTATTCGTCCGGCGACCGGCACGGCTCCGACGCGCGGCTCCGCGAGGTGCTCGAGCCGCTGTTCCTCAAGTACAACGTCTCGGTCGTCTTCACCGGGCACGATCACTTCTACGAGCGCACCAAGCCGCAGAAGGGGATCGTCTACTTCGTGGTGGGCTCGGGCGGGCAGCTGCGCAAGGGGAACATCGACCGGCGCTCGGGGCTGACCGCGGCGGGTAACGACACCGACCAGACCTTCCTCGCCGCCGAGATCAATGGCGACACGATGTCGTTCAACGCCGTGTCCCGCGGCGGGCAGGTGGTGGACTCGGGCGCGATCACGCGCCGGAAGTAGCCTCGGCGCCCTTTCCCTTTTCCTTGTCCTTCTGCTTGTCGTCCTGCTCTTCGAGCGCCTCCGGGGTGCGGGCCCAGTCGATCTCGAACACCGCCTGCATCCGCCGCGCGACCTTGGCATCGCGGATGATGATCCCCACTTCCCGCCGGCCGTCGAGCTCGAGCTTGCGCAGGCTCTGGCTGCCCATGAACGCGGTCGAGCCGTCGCGGATCATCGCGCGGACGTGCAGCCGCCGGTCGGGAAGCTTGCGGGCGTCGATGCCCGACGCCCCCTTGCCGACCTTGCCGAGCAGGCGGATCTCGACGCCCGCCTTGGCGCGGTCGGCGAGCAGCCGCAGCATCTGCCGATCGCTGACCTTGGTGTCGTAGATCAGCAGCTGCTTCCGGGCCTTCCTGATGAACATACCCAGAATTGCCCGCGACGATTCCGGGCTGACCACCAGCCGATCGTGCCCCGGCGCATAGCCCTGGCGCGTCAGATCCGCCTCGAACACCGCCAGCGCTTCCTTGAGGAGGCGCTTGTCCTTGGTGATGATCCCGAAGCTGCGGCTCTTCTCGATGTCGAGCTTGGTGAAGTTGAAGCCGAACACGTAGAGGGTGTCGTCTACGATCATCATCTTGCCGTGGTAGCGCGGCAGGTCGTCGTGAGTCCGCGCCACCGTCACGCCGGCGGCGAGCAGCCGCAGCTCGAGCTTGCGGAGGATCTTCTCGCCGCCGCGATTGGTGTGCGCGATCAGCGCCCGGACGGTGACGCCGCG
>JBDTOB010000564.1:0-2709 GCA_039933435.1 Acidobacteriota bacterium
GCGTTCTATCGTCCGGTTCTGGACGCGGTCTGGGCGCGCTTCGGCGAGGAGCGGGTGATTTTCGGCAGCAACTGGCCGGTCAGCGAAGTCTTCGCGCCGCTGCGTACTGTCTTGGCGATCGTCCGCGATTACGCCGCCAGCCTCGGCGCCGACGCGGAACGGCGCTACCTGGCCGCCAACGCCCGCACCGCCTACTCCCTCAAGGGGGACACTCATGTTTAGGCTAAGTGGTTGAATTCAAACACCGAGTTAGCAAAAGAATCCGGATCGGCCCACGCCACATAGCCGATCAGGATTCATTTGCGCATTGCTCCTTACAGTTCAACAACTTAGACTAAAGATGAGTGTCCCCCTACGAGGCGATGAGCTGGCCGTCAAGTGTGACGGCCTATACAAGCGCTACGATCGCGTCGTCGCCGTGGACGGCCTCTCGCTCCACGTCCGGCGCGGCGAGTGTTTCGGGCTGCTCGGTCCGAACGGCGCCGGCAAGACCACCACCATCGAAATTCTCGAAGGCCTGCTCGCCCCCGACAGCGGCGACGTCGAAGTCCTCGGCCTGCGCTGGCAGCACCACGAGCGCGAGCTGCGCGCACGTCTCGGCATTCATCTCCAGGAGACGCAGCTCAGCGACAAGCTGACGGTCGAGGAGATGCTCAGGCTGTTCCGCTCCTTCTACCGTCGCGGCCTGCCGATCGGCGAGCTGCTGGAAATCGTGGCGCTCGAAGGCAAGCGGCACAGCCGCGTCGGCAGCCTCTCGGGCGGACAGAAGCAGCGGCTGTCGCTGGCCTGCGCCCTCGCCGGCCGGCCGGATCTGCTCTTCCTCGACGAGCCCACCACCGGGCTCGATCCGCAGTCCCGCCGCCAGCTCTGGGACGTGCTCGAACGCTACCGCGCCGAGGGGGGCACCATCCTGCTGACCACCCACTACATGGACGAGGCACAGATCCTCTGCGACCGCGTCGCCGTCGTCGATCACGGCAAGCTGATCGCGCTGGGCTCGCCGCAGGAGCTGATCGCGGCGCTGGCGGCGCCGCGGACGGTGATCCAGCAGGGCACCCTCGAAGACGTCTTCATGTCCCTCACCGGGCGGCACCTGCGCGATGCCTGAGGCCGATCGCGGCGGCGCGCATCACCCGATCGTCGAGCTGACGCTCACCCGGGTCCGCGAGTTCGTCCGCGAGCCGGAGGCGCTGTTCTGGACGTTCGTGTTCCCCATCGTCATGACGCTGGTCATGGCGATGGCCTTCCCGTCGCGCGCGACGCAGCCGATTCCGGTCGGCCTCGTCGAGGGACCGGGAGCGGCGGCGCTGCGCACGGCGCTGGCTCGCGATCCCGGGCTGGCCGTCAGGGAGATCCCGGCCGGGCAGGAACAGCGCGCGCTGCGCGAGGGGCTCGTCCACGTGCTCGTGCTGCCCACCGAGCCGCCGACCTACCGGTTCGACGCCGCCCGCAGCGAGAGCCGCGCCGCGCGCCTGGCCGTGGACGATGCCCTGAAGCGGGCCGCGGGACGGCAGGACCCGTGGGTGGCCCGCGAGGAAGCGGTGGACGTCCCCGGGTCGCGCTACGTCGACTGGCTGATCCCCGGCCTCGTCGGGCTGGGCATCATGAGCAACGGCATGTGGGGCGTGGCGTTCTCGATCGTCCAGGCGCGGATGCGCAAGCTGCTGAAGCGGATGGTGGCGAGCCCGATGCTGAAGCGCGAGTACCTGCTGGCGATGCTGCTGGCGCGACTGCTGTTTCTCGCACCCGAGGTCGGCGTCCCGATCGGCTTCGGGCGGCTCGCCTTTCAGATGCCGGTCCACGGCACGATTGGCGCGATTGCGGTCGTCGCGGTGCTGGGCTCGCTGGCATTCGGATCGTTCGGGCTGCTGCTTGCAACCCGGGCGCGCACCTTTGAAGCCGTCTCCGGGCTGATGAACATGGCGATGCTGCCGATGTGGCTCATGAGCGGGGTGTTCTTCTCCTCCTCGAATTTCCCGCGCGCGATGCAGCCGTTCATCCAGGCGCTGCCGCTCACCGCGCTGGTCGACAGCTTCCGCGCCGTGATCCTCGAGGGGGCGACGCTGGCTTCGCTGCAGCGGCCGCTGCTTGTCCTCGGGGCATGGACGATCGTACCGTTCGCTCTGGCGCTGCGCTTCTTCAAGTGGCGTTGAGCGCAGCTATCCGCACGTTCGATCCGCCTTGACAACGGTCCACCCTGACGACAGACTGCGCAGCGCGCGGCTGCTGCCGCCGGCTTGACCATCCCGGAATTCACGCAAGGGAGAAGAGCAATGAGCCACGCACGGATCGTCGCGGCTTTGCTGATTGCGGGCACCACCCTTCTCGGCGGCGTCACGGTTGTCGCGCAAGTTACCACCGGGACGATCATCGGCACGGTCAGTGATGCCGGCGGGGTCGTCCCTGGCGCCGCGGTCACCATCCGCGAAGTCAACCGCGGAACCACCGACACCGTCGTCACCGACAGCGCCGGCAGCTACACCGCGCCGTTTCTGTCGCCCGGCACCTACACCGTGGAAGTGACCGTCGCCGGCTTCAAGAAGTGGGTCCGCGCCGGCGTCGTTCTGCAGGTCAACCAGCGCGCCCGGGTAGACGCCGAGCTGGAAGTCGGCGGGGTCTCGGAGACCACCACGGTAACGGCCTCGGCGCCGCTCCTCAGGACCGAGTCGTCCGAGGTCGGCACCGTCATCGAAGAGCGGGCCATCAAGG
>JBDTOB010000565.1:0-2709 GCA_039933435.1 Acidobacteriota bacterium
ATCGGTCAGCGGCTCGCCGCCGACTGGAAATAAAAATCGAGCATCGCCTTGAGCGGCGCCGGACTGCCGCGGAGACGGCTGCGCAGCGCCGCCCCTTCCCAGCAGTCCACCAGCAGGCTGGCCATCTGCCGGGTGTCCGAGTCGGCCGGAATGTCGCCCGCCATCCGCGCCTCGTCGAGGCAGAGGGCAATCCGCGCCGCGATCGCCGAGAAGCAGTGCTCGATCTTCTGACGGAAGACCGGGCTGACGCCCGACAACTCCTGTCCGAGACCGCCGAGCAGACAGCCCATGTAGCCTTCGCTGCGGTAATGCTCCTGCGTCATCTCGAAGAAATGCCGCACCCGGTCGAGTGGGCGGAGGCTGTTGTCGCCGAGACAGGCGTCGAGGCCGCCGTGGACGTTGGTCATGTAGCGGTCGATGACCTGGAGCGCGAAGTCTTCCTTGTCCTTGAAGTGGTGATAGAAGGACCCCTTGGGCGTGGAGGTCGCGCCAAGCAGCGCCTGTATGCCGAGGTCGTTGTAGCCATGCTGCAGGAGCATGGACAGCCCGGCATCGAGCAGGCGCTGCTTGGTCGGATGGCTCATGGGCGGCGCCCTAGCTGACTTTGTCGATCATGTGGTCGATGACCACCGAGTGCTCGTGTTCGGGGCTGAACATGATGATCTCGGCGTCGGCATCGACCTTCACATTGTGCCCCGGAGGCCAGTAGAAGAGGTCGTTGGCGTTGACGGTCTCGCTGGCGCCGTGGGCATCGGTGGTGGTCAGGCGGCCGCGCAGGACGTAGCCCCAGTGCGGACACTGGCAGAGGTCCCCCTCCAGTCCCTTGAACAGCGGCGTGGTGTCGACCCCCGACGAGAGACTGAAATACTCGCCGCTGATCTTGCTGAAGCCGGTGACATTCCCGAAGTTCCGCTGCTGGCGGATCACAGCACCCGGAATCTCCATCCGGACCTCGACGTCGTCTTTCAGCACGCGCATGTCGCCTCCTTGTGACAGGATAAACAGGAACTAGACCGATCGGTCTACTGGCGTCACCTTACCCCTTTCCGGGCTCCCGCGCAAACCGCATGGTCAAGAAGATCATCGCGTCGCGGCCCGCATCCAGGGGCTGGCGAATCCCGGGTCGTCCCTCCTCCGCGACGAACAGAGCTCGAGAGGTCGTGGCCAGCGTGGTCCCGCGCCTATACTGGCGGGGTGCGAAAGCTCCACCTGTGCATTTTCATCCTGGCTGCCCTGTGCGGCGGTTCGACGTCGGCCGCGGGCCAGGATCGGCCGTTCGTGTTCTCCGTGACGACGCCTACGGAGGTGTCGGCGCCGCAGGTGCGGGTCGATTACGAGCTCGGGCTGGGCGAGAGCACGTTCCATCAGCAGACGTCGAATGGCCCGGAGCAGCGTATCGGCCTTCAGGCGACGCGTGGACGCCTGACGTTTGTCGGGCACGTCGGCGTCTCGACCTCGGCGACCGACACCTATCAGAGCTCGCAGCAGGGGGAGCTCCTCGTCTCGCTGCTTGCCCCCGGCGCATCGCGGCTGGCGCTGGCCGTCGGCGGCGGCGTGCTGCACGAGCCCGGCGGCGCCAACGTCCTGCTGACGCGGATCGTCGCCGGTCGCGAAACGACGGCGATGCGGCTGCACGGCAATCTGCTGTTCCAGAAGCCGTTCGCGGCGGGGCGGGATGCGGTAGATCTGATTACCTCGGTCGGCTGGGCCGCGCGCCTGACGCCCACCCTGTCGATCGGCGTCGAGGCCATCGGCGAAGATCTCGAGGGGTTCTGGGACCCCTCGGAAGCGGAAGGGGGCGCGCGCCTGTTGGCCGGGCCGTCCCTCCACATCGCGCCGCCGCAGCAGCGCTGGCAGTTCTCGATCGCGGGTGGACCGACGTTTCATGCGACCACGTCTGGACGCGCCAGCGAGGCCGTCCGCAACCTGCCGCCGATCACCGCGACGCGCGACTTCGCCCTGCGCACGACGTTTGCCTGCCGATTCTGAACCTCGGGTGCGCGCTACTTCTTCGCTGATGCCCGTCCGGCCCGGGCCGCGCTGTTCGCGGCCACCGCGGTCCGGATCAAGGCCTTGAAGGCGGCCGCGTTGAGCGTCTCCCCTTCGCGAATGTCGATCGCCCGGCGCGTGCCCCCCTCGAGACTGGAGTTGAACAACTTCCGGGGGTCCGGGAGCGAGGCGCCCCGGAGGAACGTCAGCTTCACGACCTGCTTGTACGACTCCCCCGTGCAGACGATGCCGTCGTGCGACCAGACCGGCGTGCCGGGGGACGAGACCCTTTCCCATTTCCATTCTTCTTCGATCGCGGGGTCGGCGTCGTGGATCCGCTGGCGCACCCAGGCGAGCGTCTCCCCTCTCCAGTCTCCCAGCTCCTCGATTCGCCTGGTGATCTTCTCCGCAGCCGCGGCGCTGTCCGCAACCCGTTTCGCCGGCATGTGCTCTCCCCTCCGAGCCTGGATCGATCTTCACCCGCGAGTCAACGTGTCTGGGCGGCCGGGGGCCAGCCGGGGGCTTCGACGCCGAACTGCGCTGCGTACTCGGCGTTCAATCGCTGCCAACCGCTGAACGTCACCGCCTCGAGGCCGACCATGCGTCCCATCGGCTGGCCAGCGAGCCACCGCTCCAGCGCGTCGAAGCAGATGTGCCACCCGGCTGCGCCCATCGAGATGTAGCGGCGATCGATGCCGTGCCACAGCGTCAGGCGGGTGC